>SLEW01000023.1 GCA_007124575.1 Bacteroidales bacterium
AAGAGATCACCCTTAATCACCATGGTGTGATGGATGATGCCCATGCCGGCCCATGGCACCGTCAGGTAAGCCTGCTGGGCAAGGAGAGCGTGGATCGTTTTTCGGAACAGGCCGGTCGAAAAATTGCCTATGGGGAGTTTGCTGAAAACATGACCACCCAGGGGGTGGAGCTTGTAGAGACTTCGCCCCTGGATCGTTTTTCCGGCGAGAATGTAGAGTTGGAAGTTACCCAGATAGGGAAATCCTGTCATGGGTCGGCATGTGCCATCTTCAGGGAGGTGGGCAATTGTGTGATGCCCAAGGAGGGCATTTTTGCCCGCGTCATCCGCCAGGGATCCATAAAACCAGGTGATGTGTTAACCTATAAACCGCGTATTTTGCGTTTTCATGTGGTAACCTTAAGCGACAGGGCCAGCAAGGGAATATACCAGGATAAAAGCGGTCCCCGGATAGTGGAAATACTGCACGACCACTTCAATACCAAGCCACGAAACATAGATGTGACCCATACTGTCATTCCGGATGATGCATCCAGCCTGAGTGTGCTTATTGAGAAAACCACCTATGACGAAATGGATGTGATCATCACCACAGGAGGGACAGGAATAGGGCCACGCGACATTACCGTGGAAACCGTTCAGCCTATGCTTGATAAGGAAATCCCGGGCATCATGGAGATGATACGCGTAAAGTACGGGCAGGAAAAGCCCAACTCCCTGCTTAGTCGCGGCGTGGCAGGACTGATCGGCGAAACACTTATATATACTCTGCCGGGTAGCGTGAAGGCCGTAAATGAATACATGGAAGAGATACTGAAAACCATGGAGCATCTGATCTACATGCGGCACGGCCTCGATGTCCACTAACCCGTCTTCATGTGAAAAACAAAAAACGCTGCCACCGGAAAAAACCGGTAACAGCGTGTCATCTATTGTAGTTTTGGTTAGCAGTCTTTCTGATCCTGGCATTATCTGGGATACAACATGCCATCGCGGTATTCTACCACAAAAGCGTCTCTAACGCCCCGGCCCCAAATGCGCTGCATATGAAGAATGGCTTCCTCAAGATTTTTATGCTGTCCCGAAATATATTTGTACCAGCCATTGATATGGTAAACAGCCAAATCAAAGGGGATACCCAAATGTTTCCGCGCCTCATCCAGGGGCAGTTCCTCTTTAAGCGCCATCACCTGGACTGAATAAAACTGATCCGGGCCTTCTTTAAGCTTCTCAACCTCGGCATCAATCCTTGAAACCTCTCCGGCGAGGTCTTCCACCGCACCAAAAAGCTGCACGGTGCGCTGCATGATTTCCGCTTTCTCAGAAGAAATTCCTTCTACCTGTACTCTCATTGCCTCCATATCCTGCTCGTGTGTGGCATGAAGCGCTTCTGCATCTTCTGCCAGCGTATCCATTCTCCTTTCCAGATCATCTATGCGGGTAACATCCCCGGGATACATAACCTCAGAAAGAGGAGCCCAGTCCATTGAGCGGGTATTGCTTCCCAGCCTGATAGTAATGCCAATGCTGGTAAAATTATACTGGTCTTTATGATCGCTGCCATAAGGCCATGCATCAAGGCGCCTGGAAGTTGAATACCTGAAACCGGTTTCGAGACCAATATCAAACCTTTCTGAAACTTTGAAGTTTATCCCCAATCCATAAGGAATGATCAGTTCAGGCTTCAGGTTATCCGTTGTATGACCCTGATCCTTGTAGCCATAATAATTGATGATTTCATTGTTTTCATAAAGCCGGGAACGGTAAGCCAGCAATCCGGCTCCCACAAAGCCATAGAAGTTTACAGATTCACTATATCTCCCCTGCGGATTAAGCAGTTTGTTAATACTGATACGTGCGTTAAGGGTAGCCTCTATCAGGTCGGTTTCAAACTCCCGGTTTTCCTCTGTGTTGATGCCTTGCATCTCACCATAAAGAACATTGGTTTGCAGCGTGTAAACAGGAGAAAGGTGAAAGTTCAGCATAAGCCTGCCTCCAAAGGTAATCTCATCCTGGTCGGGGAAAAACGGATTTTCCCGCACATCAGTAAAAGGAGATATCACACCTCCGCTAAGGCCAACAGAAAAACGGTTGTATGTGTTTGCTCCCTGATCTTCATTATTATCGGCGATTAGCTGTGTCTGGCTCAACAGGCCAAGGATAAGCAACAAGGTAATATTCCTGAACATCTCTTTGCGTTTCATAGTCATGCACTTTTAAGTATAGGCTTTACCAACTTATACTAAAAAGTGCATGAAAGGTTACAGTTATGATGAAAAACTAAAACAACCCTGAGATATTTCCATCATTATCGATGTCGATCTTCTCTGCAGAGGGTTGCGACGGCAAGCCGGGCATGCGCATGATGGTACCGGCTATAGGAATGATAAAACCGGCACCGGCAGCTATTTCGAACTCCCTGATCTTCACAGCAAAGCCTTTAGGCCGGCCCAGCTTATACTGGTCATCTGACAGGGATTTTTGCGTTTTTGCAACACAAACAGGAAGCTTGTCGAGTCCGATCTTTTGGAACTGTGCCATTTGGGTTTTGGCTTTCACGGTATACTCCACATGATCTGCACCATAGAGTTTTGTTGCAATGGTGTGAAGCTTTTTCTCAATATCCCAGTTAAAGTCATATAGGGGTTCAAAGCAAGTCGTACAGCTTTCAGCAGCATCGTGTACCAGCTCAGCAAGCTCCATGGCGCCTTCACCGCCTTTCGCCCAGCCTTCATATACCGCCACGCGGACACCAAGCTCCTCGCAACGTTTTTTCACTACTTCAACCTCCTTATCCGTATCGGTGGGGAATTTATTGATCGCCACGACAGGCTTCAGGTTGAAGTGCTGTACGTTTTCAATATGTTTCTCCATGTTGGGAAGGCCATTAATGACCGCCTGCACATCAGGCTCTTTAAGATTGGCCAATTTCGCTCCGCCATGGTATTTTAGTGCACGTATCGTAGCAACCACCACGGAGGCATTGGGAGAAAGGCCTCCATACTGTGCCTTGATGTTAAGGAATTTCTCGGCACCCAGTTCAGAGGCAAAGCCAGCCTCAGTAACCACATAATCCGAAAGGCTTAATCCCATCTTTGTAGCAATCAGGGTATTTGTACCTTGGGCGATATTTGCAAAAGGACCACCGTGAACAATGGCCGGATTGCCTTCCAATGTCTGTACCAGGTTAGGCATGATGGCATATTTCATCAGGGCAGCCATGGCACCCTGAGCTTTAAAATCACGGGCATACACGGGCTTGTCATCATAGGTAAAACCAACAAGGATGTTTCCAAATTTTTCCTTAAGGTCCTCAAGGTCTTTAGCCAGACATAAGGCAGCCATCACCTCGGAGGCCGCTGTAATGTCGAAACCCGTTTCGCGGGGTATGCCTTGTTTGGGGCCGCCAAGACCCAGCACGATATGGCGCAATGCCCGCTCATTCATGTCTAAAACCCGTTTCCATATGATCTTGCGCGGATCCAGGTTAAGGGTGTTGTTTTTACTTTGCAGATGGTTGTCAATCAGAGCCGACAACAGGTTGTGCGCCTTCTCTATGGCTCCCATGTCACCGGTAAAATGCAGATTAATGTCTTCCATCGGGATAACCTGTGCATGACCGCCGCCTGCTGCACCCCCTTTTATGCCAAACACCGGACCCAAAGAAGGCTCCCTGATAACTACGGTAGACTTTACGCCCATCCTGTTTAGCCCTTCTGATAAACCAATGGACGTCGTTGTTTTACCCTCACCTGCAGGCGTTGGCGTGATGGCCGTAACCAGCACCAGCTTCTTCTTGTTAACCGCCTTATTATCGATCAAATGGAGAGGCAATTTGGCCATGTATTTTCCATACTGGTAAAGATCAGGCTCTCCAATACCAAGCTTGGCAGCCACCTCTGTAATGGGATGCATCGTTGCAGCCCTGGCAATGTCTAGGTCTGTTTTCATAGGAAGATTTGTTTTATTGAGTTAGTATACTAGTCTCATGAATAAAAGATTAACCATTATATGCTGTATTTTGTTTAAGAAGGAAAAAGCTTGAGGGTTGGCCTGGTCGCTACGAGGTGAGCGCCGGAAGCCCTGTTGTTCTGTGTCTATGGCGTGCCGGCGTGTTATCGGGTTACTATAAAAATATATCTACTCCCACGCGAAAGAAGGGATTGTCAAAATAGGCCTGGCTATCCTGGTTTAGATTATATAGCGCCAGGATGTTCAGCCTGACTCTCTCAGACACAGGTATGGCATATCCGGCACCCAGAAAAACATTATCTTCCGTGACGGTGGACCTCTCGTCGGGATCAAAATCAGGGTCAAACCGGGGCAGGCGCGACTGCAGCCGGATCCTTTCATATTCTCCGTGAAGAAAAAACTGCGAATAAACCCTGAACCGGGCAAATGTGCTTGCACCATACATGTGTGTTGAATAGGACTCTCCGAACCAGGTGTCGTTGGCATACTGATAACTGCCTGCAATACCAGCTGAAATCCTGTTGGTGACACGATAGCCCGCATGGAGGTTAATGCTTACCGCTGTCAGGGTGCCTACCTGCAGACCCAGGAAGCCCCCTACAAAAGTACGTTCACGCGGGCTCAGGTCCTTCACATCAGGCTCCTCCGCAAACAAATGGCCGGAATGCACATTAAAAAACAACAGTGCGCCCAGCAACAAATACAAAACAGATCGCATCATAATTCCTTATTATTTTACCGTCAATCGCTTACATTCTTTCATCCATCTTCTTCCTCTGTCTTCTGCCTTCGACCTTCCACCTTCTCTTCCTTATCTCAAACTCCTGGCACAGAGGCTTCACTTAATCAAAAACCGTACCTATCCCTGCTGGTTCCCGGCGGCAACTTCGCCCATGGCCCGGGCTTTCAGCAGGCATTCTTCATACTCGCGTTCAGGCACAGAGCCAATGGTAATGGCACTTCCGGCCATATATGACATAAAGCGGGCGGCACGATCATACAAAATACTTCTGATCACCACATTAAAATCAAAGTTTTTCTCCGGGCTAATGTATCCAACGGCACCGGAATACAAACCTCGACGGGTATCCTCATAATGATCTATGAGTTGCATAGCTCTGTATTTGGGCGCACCGGTCATGGAGCCCATGGGAAAAGCATGCCTTATGGCGTCAAGGTAATGGCAGTCAGGGTGCAGGTGTGAAGTTATCGTGGAGACCATATGGTTTACCTGCCTGAAGGGATATACCCCAAACAGTTCCTCCACCTTCACAGAATCCCTGGCGGCGGACCGGGACAGGTCGTTGCGAACCAGGTCAACGATCATCACGTTTTCGCTACGTTCTTTGGCGTCTTCAAAAAGACCCTGTCTCAGCTGCATATCCTCCCTGGCATTTTTGCCGCGCGACGCTGTGCCTTTGATGGGCTGCGAAATAATTTTCCTGCCTTGTTTCTTTAAAAACCGTTCAGGACTGGATCCCATCAAAAAGAAATCCTCAAACTGTAAAAAACAGGAAAAAGGGACCTTTGACACTTCATTCAGGGCATCATATACATGCAAAGGCTGCAAAGCGGCGTCTTCAGCAAAAAACTCAATACAATAATTCATCTCATAGATATCGCCGGCCTGTATGTGATCCTTTATTGCCTTAAGTTGTTTTAAGTACCTGCCTTTATCCACCCTGGGTTGTATGGCAAATTCAGGAACTGAACTTCCCGCAGAAGAGCCACGGTGTTCCTGCAAGCCCCGCGCCACCCGGACAGGATCAGAAAAACGGCCATGGCCTGGCAACGTGCCAATGCGGATGCCATGCTTGTCGGGAATGATCAGGATAACCGGCGAAAAAAAATTACATAATGGCAGCTGCCATACATCCGGGTTTTTTGACTCCAGATTTTCCAGCTGGTTCTTTAAATCATAAGAAAAATAACCAAAAAGCCAGTCCTGGTGGTTGTCTGAAAAAACCTTTAATCTTTCAAAAACATCTTCATGCCAGCCCTGAAACTGCTCATGCACGCCCATGGCAAACAACCAGGGGAAGCTGCCGTACGAATCGCTATTGTATCCATTGGAGTTGAGCAACACGGTGGTTTGAAGCTCATCGCCTGCCCATTCCTGCATGGCATGCAGCACCTTCAGGGGGTCCGGCAGAAAGTCAAAATGTTTGTACTCTCGGATACTTGTCAAAATGATGTCTTTTCCAATATGATTAGTAAACAATACCTGTGTAACCCCGATGGAATTTTCAGGAATTCAAATATAGGGATTAATCCCGGATGCAGCGGGCCTTACCAACAAGTTGAGAAGCTGGCTTCACTAATCCCGTCATGCTTCAACATCTTTATTAAACAATCAGAATTTGAATATGTTGTAAAATATAGTAAATTTGAAATAAAGCAATGCTACTACAAACCCCAAAAAACAAACCAACATGAGACGACACCTGATCACTTTATCAGCAGTTGTGGCCCTGCTTATGGTAATCTACGGCCATAATAACCAAGCTTTTGCGCAATACAATGACCCACAGGCTGCAGAGCTGCTGGAAGAAGCCCGTCAGAAGCATGAAGCAAGCATTCGTAACATTGATGATTACGTAGTTGAATACGAGCATCATACCGTATCTTACATCAAACGTCATGATAACGGCCGACCTTACATGGCGGTACATTCGGAGCGGGATTATGAAGAAGACTTTGAGGCTGCCGCCGACGCAGACAATTCCGACCTTTTCGCACCCGAAACTTTCGAAAAGCTGCAGGAACGTGCACGTTACCTGGGCACTGAAGAGATAGACGGCTACGAAGTACATGTGATCTTCGTTGAGGAGCTGGAAGACTTCATACCAGCTGAAGAGGAGGAAATGCATGAAGCCGTGGAAGAAATGAGAATTTATTTTGACGTAGATGACTTTTTGCTTCGCAAGATGTCGTTTAAGGTACAGGCACAAATAGAGGATGAAATACGGGTTATTGAGCCTGTAATGTATTTCCGCGACTATCGTGAATTTGAAGGGATGCCTGTTGCTTTTGAGCACCTAACCATTGTTTCAGGGATCAGCGATATGATCAGCGACGAAGACAGAGCAGAGATAGAAGCGGCTTTTGAAGAAATGGAAAGGGAGCTGGAGCAGATGCCTGAGCAGCAACGCCAGATGGTAGAGCAAATGATGGCAGGACAAATGGGGGAAATGAAAGAGATGCTGGAGTCCGACCAGTGGGAACACGTGATGCGTGTTAAAAACGTACAGGTAAATGTAGGTCTGGAATAATCAGGTCAGGTACACCATGCTCATCCTTATTTAATACCCGGCTGAGGCATTCTATTTAATACCCGGCTGAGGCATTCGTCGCTATTTAACCTTTAGCTTATTTCTGAGCATTTTAAAAATGTCGTCTGTCCACTGGTTCAGCTCCGGCGAAATCCGCAATGCACGCACAGGCAGCAGCAGCAAGCCTGCTGCAACGGCTGATCGCAATGGTACTTCAACAAGCACGTGGGCAAAAGGTGCTATTTGCCCCGAAAGCCCCATAACGGCAAGCATGATAACCGGCACCCAAACCTGCTTTCGTGCAAACGGTTGAATGTGATAGTGGTGCTGGATAAATGAAATCCTGAGTAAGTTAAACAGGATAAGCGTTAGCATGCTTGCCAGGGCGGCACCTTCCTTGCCCCACAAGGGGATGAAAATCAGATTTGCGGTAAATGCAAACAGCACCATGGTCATAGTAAACAAGAGGTCATAACGATATTTTCGGGATGTCATCAGGATGGTAGCATTAAGTCCTGCCGTCATGTCGAAGAGTTTGCCGGCACCCAGCAGCAAAAACACGTAACGGCCTGCCTTGTACTCTGGTGCCATGTACATAAAAATGGCATCCAGGTTCACCCAGAGGATAAGGAACAGGCTTGCACCTACCACCAGGTTGCCGGCGGTGGCTTTTTGATAAACTTCCTGCATGTCTTTCATGTTGCGGGTTTTCCAAAACCTGGCCACGAGCGGACCTGCCACCTTAACCATAGACCGGTATGGTATGAGCACAACGGAGGTCATAAAAACCATCGTGGTGTAGACCCCTGCAGCTCCCAGGTTTATCATGCCTGCGACCATGAGCGAATCGATGCTCACCAGGATAAAGGTACTCAGGTTGTTAAGGAGTGTAAACAGCCCGTATACAAGCATAATCCTTCCCAGGCGCCTCATCAATTGCGAATGCCGGGGCTTTATGGCCAGCAGTCCATGATATCCCGAATATAATACCAGCAAAATGGCCGGCACGCAATAGGCTATTACGTATACTGTCACAAACCCGGCGAATGTTACCACATTCAGAGCATACAGGGTGATGGAGACAGTGACCAGCACTCGCAGCAACACCTCATGTGCCATGCTGGGTATGAGGTTGCGGTAGACACAGCGCAGATAAGACTCAAAAATGTTGTAAAACAGGGTAGCCAGTGCCATAGGGATGAGAAATACAGCATACTCCACCAGCAAAGGGCTGGAGTCCTGGTATAACATAGCAAAAGGCTGGCGCAATGCAGCAAAAAGGAGCGTGGCAAGCACGAAGCCCGCGCTTGCTAATGTGATCACTCCAAAAAGAAAGCCGTGGTGCTGTTGTTTTTCATCCTGAAAGAAAGGGAAGAAACGGGTGATTATGCTTCGGGTGCCAAGGGCTGAAATCTGCGCATAAATGAGAGAGAGCGTCACCAGGAGGTTTGCAAGCCCCACCTGCTCGGTAGTCAGGAAGTTGGTAAACAGAAAGATTTTGTTCAGGTAACCAATGATGGCACCGGCATAGGAGATCACACTTACCCGGAAGCTGTCGCGCTGAATGATGCCCATAGCAAGGGTTTAATGTACAAAGATAGGAGAAAAACCGGCGCTTCGTGCCTGATCAGCCCGGAATATCTTATCATGCACCCGTTAAGCTGTTTGCATTGTAGTAAAATATTCGTTTCAGCTGGTGGGATGACAGGTGGAATGAGCGCACAAGCCCCTCGAAGTCCAAACCAGTATTATCAGTGCCAAAGAGAATCTTCTCATGGTGCTTTTCCAGAAAACGGCCTGCCATCTGATGATCACGGTTCAGTGCATTAAACCCACTTTTTCCGGAGATGTCGCAATAAAAGTTGGGATAGGATTCCAGCAAGCGGTCTATCACACCAAAATTATTGATGGGACCTTTATCGTGAAACAAAATTTCGGGCGGGTTGTCCGTGATATTATTCCAGAAATGCGGACCATGGCCGATAAAGGCAAGGTCGGGAAACTGCTTCAGGCGCTGCTCCAGACTGGCAAAATCATACAGATACCCCGGAAATGGCTGCATATGACTTGCCAGATGGTCACTCAGGATCTTTGTTTTTTTGGAAAACAGCGAGAGATAGTATTTTGTCAGGCCATTAAGCGCACCATTCATCAGTTTATCCAATACCTTTTCCAGGCTGCTTGATTTTTGAGGCACATAATGCATTCTGGGCTCCTCCATGTGGAAAAGCAGGGGGAGTTTGTGTTTGTCAATGATTTTCAAATAGTTTCCAATGACTTTATCTTCCCACTTGTAGGTCACTTTGAGTTCACCACAGCCCTGGAGGCCATTTTGCTTATGGTGGCGGATGACGGACTCCAGGTTTTTTGTATTAGGGTCAGGCGCATAGAAGGGCACAATGCGGTCGGGATATTTGTCGTGGGCCTCCATCACCAACTCCGGAGGCAGGTTTTGATAAATGGCCTCAATGGGTGGCTGGTGTTCTTCCCAGGTAAGCAACCAGCACTGCTCGATGTCATGGCTGTTCATGTATTCGATAAGCTGGTCCACGTCGAGCCCTTGCAGGTCGACATGCAGATGCGCATCGATCTTTTGCATATGCCTTCAGGCTGCCGGTCAGATCTCCCAGGTGTTTCCGCTTCTCAGCAGGTCGTTCACCGATTGTATCTTGGAGTCTCTTTTAGCCTGCTCCATTTGTTTCTCGGCAAGACCATCAAAGCTATCAGCAGGAGCTGCCCTGATGACGCCCATGGCCACAGGAAAATCCGGGGCTTTCATCCATCCGGTCATACGCTGGATGCTGGGGTTTCTTGCGTACATGTCGTGTACCAGGATGTCGTCTTCCGTGATCCCGTTTTTCCCGATTTCAACCACTTCAAGTTGTGTGCCATTGAGAATGATGCCTTTGTCCCTGTTCTTTCCAAAGATCATGGGTTCTCCATGTTTAAGGAAAAGCTGGCGGTCTTCGCGCGTATCGCGGTTGGTGACCATATCGTGTACCTTATCTGCGTAGATCACACAATTCTGCAATATCTCCACCACAGAGGTGCCATCATGCCTGGCTGCCTCATAAAGCACTTCTGTCATCAGCTTGATGTCGTTGTCGGGAACCCTGGCAAAAAACGTGCCTTGTGCTCCCATTACCAGACCGGATAC
>SLEW01000281.1 GCA_007124575.1 Bacteroidales bacterium
CTGGCTTACAAAAACCATTATACGGCGGTAATTTCTCACCGCTCAGGCGAAACAGAAGATACTACCATAGCCGATCTGGCTGTAGCTTTAGGTACCGGACAGATCAAGACCGGCTCTGCATGCCGTTCGGAACGTATTGCCAAATACAATCAGCTGTTACGCATAGAAGAAATACTGGGTGAAACCGCAACCTATCCCGGAAAATCTTTTCGTTTTATAAAATAAGTCAGGCTTTAATCCCGGATTAATATCTTACTTTTGGAAAAAATAATGATCTTTGCGGTTGCATGCATATCTTTATTTCCAATACTTGGATAAGCAATAATTGCCGGTATGGACTTTGGTTTTTTTGATTTCCTCACCTTGTTCGGCTCATTGAGTCTCTTTCTCTTTGGGATGAAAACGATGAGTGAGGGCATTCAGAAGTTTGCGGGAGACAAGATGCGCTCTATTCTTGCCGCCATGACTTCCAACCGCTTCATCGGAGTCCTTACCGGCTTCCTGCTTACCACCCTTGTTCAATCTTCTTCAGCATCCACCGTGATGGTGGTCAGTTTTGTAAACGCCGGCCTGATGAACCTGGTGCAGAGCATTGGGGTAATTATGGGGGCGAACATAGGAACTACCACCACCGCGTGGCTGATATCCCTGCTTGGGTTCAAGCTTAATATCTCCGCGCTGTCGATACCGCTCATAGGTATCAGCTTTCCTCTGCTCCTTAACTCACGGGAGCGGTTTAACAGTTTAGGGCAGATCCTGCTGGGGTTTGCCCTGCTTTTTTTGGGATTGGATTTCCTGAGAGGCTCGGTGCCTGACCTGGAGACAAATCCGCAGATGTTTAAATTTCTTCAGGACCTGACCGATTATGGCGTTTACAGCACGTTTATCTTTCTGGGATTAGGTACGCTCCTGACAATCTTGTTGCAATCCTCAAGTGCCACCATGGCACTAACCATTGTGATGTGCAACTATGGCTGGATCGGTTTTGAGCATGGCGCGGCCATCGTGCTGGGTGAAAACATAGGTACCACAATCACTGCCAATCTCGCAGCACTTGTGGGTAATGTGTATGCCAAACGAACTGCCCTTGCCCACCTGGTATTCAACATCGTAGGAATAATCTGGATGCTTCTCATATTCCGGTTCTTCCTGGAGCAGATCGACTATTTTATGGTTCATTTCGGTGTGGGTTCGCCCATGGAGGAAGCCACCATGGTCCCCATAGGACTATCCATCTTTCATACAGTCTTTAATGTAACCAACACCCTGCTGCTCATTGGCTTTATCAAATACCTTGTCATATTTGTTGAATTTATGCTGCCTTCCCGTGGAAAGAAATTTGAGAGGCCCCACCTGGAGTATTTCAGCAGCGGATTCCTGCACATGGCTGAGTTATCCGTTTTCCAGGCAAAGAAAGAGGTGAGGAAGTATGCTGAACTTGCCCACAGGATGTTCAACTTTATCCCTGCTTCCATCATCGAAACAGACAAAAAAGAGTTCCAGAATATCCTTCAGAAAGTGAGCAAGTATGAGGAGATCACCGACAGGGTAGAGGTGGAGATCACCACTTTTCTGATCAAAATATCCAGAAAGCAACTCAGCAGTCAGGCCGCTGAAGAACTGCGGCGCATGCGCGTTATTAGCAGTGAAGTGGAAAAAATCGGGGATGTCTGTTATAAGATGTCTTCCCTGCTGGCAGAGAAACGTAAGGAAAAAGTTTACTTCACACCTGCTCAGCGAAGTGACCTGTTTGAGATGTTCAAACTTGTCAACAATGCCTTTGAGCTCATGCTGCATAACATGCAGGTAAGTACGCTGGAGGCTCGCAATAACCTGCCGGAAGCCAATAAACTTGAAAAAGAAATTAACTCCTTCCGTGACCAGTTGCGTATCACCGTAATTGACGACATGGAAAAAGATCCCTCACATGTGAAAAGTGCCTTTTATTTTAATAAACTGGTTACGTCATGCGAGAAGATCGGAGACACCATCCTTAACATTAATGAAGCCGTGGCAGGCATTAATATTGAATAACCAGACTTTCACCCTGGTAATATTTAATAGTTTTTGTTAGTCTTTAAGTGCTTTTTATCCAATAATTTATCTATTTTTGTGTAATTATTGGTTTAATGTGCTAACCCTGAATGTTTATTTCTTCCTGTATAATGATGAATTTCAGGCATATAGGTATTGTAATTATTGTTTGCATACTTTCGTGGCCAGGACAAATAAAATCATCTAATCCTGAATACGGCTTTCCCTATGCAAAGATAGACAGCCTGAGGTATGTTATTGAAAGTGATGAAGTGAATGATTCACTACGCATGGATGCATTCAGGTTGCTTGGCTGGGAAATCCGCAGGAAGGATCCTTCAGAAGCTCTGAAATACACGGAACGTGCACTCACCTATGCCGAAAAGATAGATTGCCCCGTATGCAAAGGTACATTGTTGGCAAATATCGGCCATTTATACTGGCGCATGGGCAACTTCAGCAAATCTTATGAATATCTTCTGGAAGCAATGCAGATTGTTAATCAAATCGACGATGTCAGGTCGTATGCGCGAATTCTTAATCATCTGGGCATATTATTCAGTGGCCATGGGTATTATGATCAGGCTCTGGAGCACTATTTACAGGCCTTGGAGCTGTATGAAGAGCTGGACTCTGTTGCGATTGTCGCCAGGGTTTTGAATA
>SLEW01000319.1 GCA_007124575.1 Bacteroidales bacterium
CCGGTTGGTGCAAGGTCTTTTTTTGCCGCCAGGTTAAGGCTTATCTTAGAGAGATGGGCAGCATATACCATCACCGCCTGGGCCAGGTTGAGTGAAGGGTAAGGCCTGATCATAGGAATGGTTGTGAGCAGGTCGCAAAGATCAAGGTCCCTGTTTGCCAGCCCCGACTCTTCACCGCCGAAGGCAATACCGGCAGTAGCAATCATGCCCCCTTTCTCCTCCAGTATTTCCGGCAGCTTGTCAACATGGTGACGATCTTCGCGGATGTTTCGCTTTTTAGCCGCGGTCCCAATAAGCATAGAAATTTCAGCTTTTGCCTCTTCAAGGGATGCAAATACTTGTGCTTGCTCCAGTATGTCAAGAGAGCCGTGGGCTGTTGCCCTTGATCGGTCGCCCAGATGATCGCACAATGGCCGGACAAACCACAGGTCGTCCATGCCCATCGTTTTGACAGCCCGGGCTGCTGCCCCGGCATTTTCCTCCCGGGCAGTGTCACAAAGAATAAAGACAATCTTCACTTTTTGTTTACGAAAATACGCAAAAGATTAAAATTAATACGCAAACAAGGTTGTCAGCATCAAAAAACCGAACCCAAAACGCCACTTAACTCCATTATTATCACGATTATAGAATAAATATGTTTATAAAATCCAAAATTTTTTATTTTTTTCTTGTAGAATTAAATATTTGAATTATATTTGCCATAAAACTAATATTTTCTTACACATGAGAATATATTTTAACGACACATTATGCAAAAAATGCCCTTTTGGTCATTTGAAAAAATGCTTGTACAAGAAGTTGTTTTACCGCTATGTTTTACCACCTTACAGCAAGCTAAAGCTGATACACAAGTGCGAGTACTATCAAAAAATATTTTTCAGGGGCCAGCTTGTGGTAATCGATCTGTATCATAGGATAAAAAGAGCCGATGGGCGCTGTGATTACGTGATGGCAAAAAAGAATGTGGTTGGCACCATCGCAGGGGCAAGGGGCGCAAAATACATTGTCGACCTTCTGGAGCCCTCTTTTTTGCAGCGCAAAAACAAGGTTAAGGTGTTTCTGCAGGCACACCAGCATGCCAAAATGATCAGGCCGGTCGATATAGAACGATACGATGTTGATTACCCCCGGGGCATTGAGGTGGAAAGTGCCAGCCTCTCCCTGCCAAGCAACTAGGTTTTTGACATCTCCCGGGGGGCGAAATGGTTTGGGGTTTGGGGTTAACCTTCCATGCTCAGGTTAATGCCTCAATAGCGTTGACACTCAGCGCTCAGCTCTTAACCTTCATCCCCTTTCATCTGCCGCAAGGCCTCTTCTGGGTCCTCCACGGGCGCCTTACAGCTTCCCATGGTACACACGTAAATCATGGTTTTTCCATCAACAAAGCGGCTTTCAAAGAGCGGCAGTCCGGAAGCTCCATGTTCGGATTCTGCGGCAGCGATGAGGGCATCGGGAAGAAAGCGCTGATGAAAGGCGCGGGCCTTTTCCCTGGCATCCGGGCCTGTGATCACGACAGTATGAAACGGACGGGTGTGGTGCATAAGGAGGATGCCCCAGTTGGTAAAGCTGCTGCTGTATTTATCCAGCTTATCCTGCATGTCATGAAGCATTTGGGTGCTTCGCTGCCCCCATTCGGGCAGTTCAAAAAAATGCGCCAGGTAAAAAAGTACGCGGGCCATTATGCTGTTGGATGCAGGGATCACATTGTCGAACAATTCATAATGCGGTGCTGCCAATTGCTCTGATTCATCTGAGGCATAAGCAAAAAGCATGCTCTTTTCCGAACTGAAATGGCTGATAGCATATCCGGTCATCATTTTTGCCTGTTTCAGATAGTTTACATGGCCGGTTACTTCATAAAGACGGATGAGTGCTTTGGCAAAAAGGGCATAATCATCAAGAAAGCCATCTATTTGTGCCCTGGTGCCGTCGGTTTTTCGAAACAACTTGCCATCCGGCTCCACAACATGAGCAAGAAAAAAGTCGGCAGCCTTTATGGCTCTTTTCAGGAAGGCGTCGTCACCGAAAGCTGCTGCTGCGTCTGCCAGCCCTTCGATCATCAAGGCGTTCCATGCAGTCAGCACCTTGTTGTCGAGGCCGGGAGCTACGCGTTTACTGCGGACGTCCAGGAGCTTTTGTCCGGCGCGGGCCATTTTGTCACGCACCGCTTCCGGCTCCATCTCTTTTCTGTGAGCAAAACTTTCAACATCCTCCTCTCTGAGCAGGATGTTCTTGTGATCTTCCCACAATCCCTTTTTTCCAACCTGGTAATACTCTTTCACCAGCGGGGCTTCTTCACCCAAAACCTGATCTATCTCTTTTGTCTTCCACACATAATATTTACCCTCTTCTCCTTCACTGTCTGCGTCCAGCGCAGCATAAAAAACACCATCCGGAGAAGTGAGCTCCCTGTCAACAAATGAGACCGTATCATATACCACTTCACGGTAAAGCGGATTGCCTGTAACCTTCCAGGCTTTGGCATACAACGAGACCAGCTGGCCATTATCATAAAGCATTTTCTCAAAATGGGGCACCTTCCATTTGGCATCTGTGGCATAACGGGCAAAACCGCCACCTATCTGATCGTATATACCCCCCATGGCCATTTTGTTCAGGCTGAGCACCACCTGGTTGAGCATTTCCGGCTTATTTTCCTGCATGGCTACATGCATCAGAAACTCGTGATTATTAGGCAGCGGAAACTTTGGGGCGCCTTTTGTGCCGCCTTCCTCATCATCCATGTATTGCATCAGGTTGTCGGCCATGCTGAGTAACTCCTTTTTCGAAAAGGCCGCTTTATCCTTTCCGGTTACGACGAGATTGCTTTTAGCTACCCCTTCTGTCAGGTTTTGCGCCTGCTGCACCACCTCATCATGGTTATCGTGATACAAGGAAGCCACACGTGAAAGAATGTTTTTCCACTGCTCTTTTGGAAAGTACGTGCCGCCCCAGAATGGCCGGCCATCAGGAAGGGCAAAACAGTTTAGCGGCCAGCCTCCATGTCCCGACACCATTTGCACGGCCGTCATATAAAGATGGTCAATATCAGGCCTCTCTTCCCTGTCCACCTTGATGCATACAAAATCCTTGTTCATCAAATACGCCACCTCCTCGTCTTCAAAGCTTTCATGCTCCATCACGTGGCACCAGTGGCAGGCAGAGTAGCCGACACTGACCAGGAGCGGTTTGTTTTCCCTGCGCGCCTTTTCCAGTGCCTCTTCGCCCCACGGGTGCCAGTCAACAGGATTATTCAGGTGTTGAAGAAGGTAGGGGCTTGTTTGGCCTTTTAAATGATTTTCCTTAGCCATAAGGTCTCTTTTTTTTATTGATGCGCCTTTTGCCTGCAATATTCTTCACTGACCTCCCATAGCCTTTCCGCCACGTCCATGTCCATCGCATGCCGTGTGGGCCTTGCCTGTTTTTTCTTGACGAAATAGCCCCCGGAAACGCCCTCCACCTCAGGCGAAGCAGCAAGATAGATGGAGGTTTCTGCCCCTTTCTCCGGCGTGATCATAAACAGCCCGAATATTTTCCGGAAGACCAAAGGCATTTTGTCGAACAGCCGGGTGCTGACCACCCCGGGGTGCAGGCAGTTTGCAGTCACGCCCGTTCCTTCGAGGTCTTTTGCCAGCTTCCGGGTAAATAAAATGTTTGCCAGCTTACCCTGGCCATAGGAGCGCATGCTGGACCACCTTTTCTTGCCTTCAAGGTCATCAAAGTTCATTTTGGTCTGTTTGTGCGCAGAACTGGAAACATTTACTATACGTGCCGGGGCGCTGGCTTTGATGGTGTCCAGCAGCAGGTATGTGAGCATGAATGGCGCCAGATGGTTGACAGCAAAATTCATCTCTATACCATCTTCCGACTCCCGGCGTTTCACCTCCCAGGTGCCTGCATTGTTGACGAGCAGATGCAATGTGTCATGCTTCTGTTTATATTCCTCAGCAAATTGCCGGATTGACTCCAGGGAGTCGAGGTGGCAGGAAATGAGCTCCACAGACGTATTGCCTGTCTTTTCGCCGATTTCCTGTTTCAGCTCCTCTCCTTTTGCCATATTCCTGACGGGCAGAACGAGCCTTGCGCCCTTTTCTGCTATCGCCAGCGCGGTTATACGGCCTATCCCTGAAGTAGCACCGGTGATTATCGCGTTCTTGTCTTTTAAATCCATAACACGTTTTTTTTCGCTGCTTCCGGAAAAATCCGTAATGTGTAATCAAAAACAGCTTTATATTTAATGTTCTTAAACAAAAACATTTTTCGGAACCAGATTGTTTGAAATACAGAAGAAAGAAGCAATACAGGAATTACAAACACAGATGCAGAGAAAGATGGCCTTTTTGATATTTTTCACCATAGTATTGACCGTTTACGCCCTGGTCAACTACTACATTTACACCCGCGGGCTGCAGGCCTTGCCTGCCGGGGGCGGCACCCGAACCTGGTTCACGGGGGTTTTTTGGTTGCTCGCGGCTACCTATGTGGCCGGAAGGATCCTCGAAAACCTCTATCTCGGCACGATGAGTGATGTGCTGGTGTGGACGGGCTCATTCTGGCTTGGTGCCATGCTATACTTTTTCCTGCTGGTGGTTTTTTTCGATTTGTTAAGACTGATTCACCACATCATACCCTATTTCCCTTCGATCGTAACTGAAAACATGGTGCAGGTCAGACAGTACCTTTTTGCTGGTTCTGTATTGCTGGTGGCACTTCTTCTCACCTTTGGCCATATCAACACACGCCACCCGGTGTTGCGTGAGCTGGATATTGACATAAGCCACAAGGACGCCCGGGACATGGACAAGCTTCATGCTGTTTTGCTTTCGGATATTCATCTGGGCACATTAATTGGGAATGGCCAGTTCCGGAAGATTGTAGACCGGGTGATGGCTCTGGAGCCAGACATCATTTTTCTTGCCGGCGACATGCTGGATGAAGACCTGGAGCCTGTTATACGGCAGAATATCGGGACCACTTTAAAGGACCTCCATGCACCGCTGGGCGTATATGGCGTGATGGGAAACCATGAACACATCGGGGGTTCGAAGGATGCATATGCCTACCTTGTTGGACATGGCATCCAAATGATACGTGATGATGCGGTGAAGGTAAATGATGCTTTTTACGTGGTTGGCCGCGACGACAGGGACAAGCGTCGTTTCAGCGGCCGGGAGCGAAAGCCGCTTGCTGATGTGCTGGAAGGGGTAGACTTCAGGTATCCGGTCATTCTGCTTGATCATCAGCCTTTTTACCTTGAAAAGGCGGCGGCGCTGGGCGTAGACTTACAGCTGTCGGGACACACGCACCACGGTCAGCTTTGGCCGCTTAACTACATCACACAGGCCATGTATAGCATCAGTCATGGTTACGGAAAGGTTGACGGCATGCATGCATACGTGTCGAACGGCGTAGGCACCTGGGGGCCGCCTGTGCGCATAGGCAACCGTCCGGAGATTGTGCAGCTAAACATCCGGTTTGGTGAGCGGCAAGATAAAGATTAATTGATGGCCTCAGCTTCACAAAGAGAGGGGCATAATAAATGGGGGAGTGCTAATACGTAACATGATCTTCATCCCGGGCATCCCGTTTTTTCTTTTTGGAACCTCCGAACATCCGGCTCACATAGGCGCTCATGCGTTGAAAGAGATATGAAGCTTGCTGGATTGCGGCGAAAGCACGTTTTGCATTAGAAAACAAGATCGTGAGCCTTTCAATAGCATGAAAGCTTTCATTGACGTTTTTTTCCGCCAGCAAAGCTTCATAACGGGCACGCGCCTTTTCAACCCGGATGTCATCCATGGTTCTGATATTTTTGATTGCTTCAAACATACGCGTAAGTCGCTTAATGTTTCCGGTCAGGGAAACGGGTTGTTTTTAATGCAACATCTTTGACTCATAGTTCAACGCCAGGGCCCTGGGGCACATATTATGTGCGCGTTTCGGTTGGTTCATCATCATCCGATACAAAAAACTGTCTCACAATACGAATGGAAATGCGGCCGAATATTCGCTTCCTGGCTGCAATAAGAACAAACAGCACCAGAAGATAGACCCCCGCTACGATAAGCATGCCATACAGGTTGGAATCCAGCAACTGGCCCAGATAGATGGCAGCAGCCCCCGAAAGAAACAATAGCGCCAGGAGGCCTGCCATCATCAGGAAGATATTAGCCAAAAGGCGGCTAATAAACTTAACAGCTTTTTCAAAAGCCAACACCCCATAGTAAGATGATTTAGCCTCAATATATGATTTGATGTTGTCTTTTGTGCTGGCAATTTGCGAAAACAGATCTTTGCCTTCCATGAAAAATACGTTTGGGATTATTTACTCTCTTCTGGCATGGCTTTTTTCACACGCTCTTTGGCCTCGTCTGTTTTTTCTTTGACGTAGCCCTTGAGCTCATCAAACTTTTCATTGAACTGCTTGCCAAGGTCGTCGGAGTACTCCTTACTCATCTCACTTACCTTTTTTCTGGTTTCCTTGCCTGAGGTTGGCGCAAACAAAAGACCCGCTGCAACACCCACAGCTGCACCAAATACAAAACCAAATACTATTTTTCCACTTGAATTACTCATAATATCATCATTTTTAAGGTTAAACGATCGATTAACTGTAATAATTCTGCGAAAAATCCTTGTTTTTTTTCGCATTAAAAACAAATATAATGAAAAATCCGTTACTTCGCAACATATTTCCTTATGTCCCTATAAACAGGCAACCCTTTTAACACTTTTTGCGTATAAGAATGTGGGAAAGTGCCTGTAGCATATTATTTTTACGCAAGCATTATAAAAACAGGTTACAAGATCATGCGATTTTAGCCAGAATTCAGATAAAAGAATAACACGTGCGATATGATACAAAAAGATGTTGTCATAAAATATTATGAGCTGGAAGATGAGCGTTCACTTTCTCAGCAGGAACAGGAGTTGGTGGCCCTGTCCCGAGAGATGTGCGGGCAGGCATATGCTCCCTACTCAGCATTTTATGTCGGTGCTGCGGTGTTGCTTGCAAATGGTGAGGTTGTCAAGGGTTCCAACCAGGAAAACGGGGCCTATCCGAGCGGACTTTGTGCCGAACGGGTGGCCGCCTTTGCTGCGTCTGCCATGTTTCCCGGCATGCCAATGCAGATCATGGCTATCAGTGCCAGATCAAACCGCATACAGATCGACAAACCGGTATCTCCATGTGGGGCCTGCCGGCAGGTTTTGCTTGAATACGAACTTTCGCAACAGCATCCCATGAAAATCCTCCTCAGCACCGAAAAAGGATCCATAGTCGTCATCGAAAAAGTAGAAGACCTGCTGCCCCTGGCATTTTCAGGTAACGGACTAAAAAACAATAACGCTTCGGAAAATCAATGAACAAAGGCCATGCAAAAACTAATCTTTCTTCTCCTTTTTCAGATAATTCTGACTCCGGCATTCGCTGACAATCAGAAAGCGGCTTACCAGTTATTCGACAGAGACGGTGAGCCTGTTCATTATGAAGACATGCTTTCCACAGCAGCCACATCCGGCATCGTGATGTTCGGCGAACTGCACAACAACCCCATAGCCCATTGGCTGCAGCTGGAGCTTGCCACAGATCTTTACGGCCAAGCCGGTGATGGTTTGGTGCTGGGGGCAGAAATGCTGGAAACAGACAACCAGATCATTCTGGATGAATATTTTGAAGGCCTGATCATGCAAAATCATTTTGAGTCGGAAGCCAGGCTATGGAACAACTATGAAACCGATTACCGGCCTCTCGTAGAATTTGCGCGAGAAAACGGGCTTTATTTTATCGCCACCAACATCCCCCGGCGCTATGCATCCATGGTGCACCGGGGCGGTTTTGAAGCCCTGGAAGAACTCACGAAGCAAGCACAATCATGGATTGCCCCGCTGCCTGTGCCATATGATCCGGACTTGCCCGGATACAGGGCTATGCTCGAAATGGAAGGCATGCCCGCCCATGGCACAGAGAATTTTCCCAAAGCACAAGCCATAAAAGATGCAACGATGGCCCACTTTATCCTGCAAAACATGCCGGACAGCGGGATGTTTCTTCACTTCCACGGCGCCTACCATTCCAATAATGATGAAGGCATCGTATGGTATCTTCACGAATACAGCGAAGAGGCCCTGCAGGTGATGACAATCAGCACGGTAGAGCAACAGTCCGTAGACCAGCTTCAGGAAGAACATCGGGGTCTGGCCGACTTCATCATCGCCGTTCCGGCAAATATGACCAAGACATATTAGGTTTGGAGTTTAAGGTTTGGCGCTCAGCATTTATACCGCTGAACGCAAAAAGCACTGCAAGACCATGACTTTCTTGCCTCATGAATTATATCTCCCCACACAAGTGAAACTTTTTCCCTGGCAGGGGTTTCACGACACCCTTGAACTCAAGGCCAAGCAGAATAGATGAGGTTTTGCTGAGGTTATAGGGCACCCCTGCTACGACCTGGTCTATGCCGGCATCCTGATGTGTCTTCAAAAAGGAGGCCACCTCTTTTTCCTCCGGGCTGAGGGTAACAAAGAGACTTGCCTGGCGGGCATTCCTGTTCGTTTTTCCCGGCTCCCAGTTCATGATATATTGCAGATCGGCTACCGATTCGATGAGATGCGCCTTGTTGATCCTTATGAGTTTGTTACACCCCTGGCTATAGGTATCGTTTACCCTTCCGGGCAATGCGAACACATCGCGGTTGTAGGTGTTGGCAATGTTAGCCGTGATCAGGGCACCACCCGTAACAGCAGCCTCCACTATGATTATGGCATCGCACAAGCCTGCAATTATCCGGTTCCTTTTGGGGAAGTTCTCCCTGTCGGGTCTTGTACCCGAAACGAAATCTGTCAGCAGGGCTCCGCCTGCTCCGAGCATGTCCCGGGCCAGCTTATGATGTAATTGCGGATAGACCCGGTCAAGGCCGTGACCCAGTACCGCCACGGTAGGCAACCCATTTTGCAAGGCACCATGATGAGCACAAGCATCCACGCCATATGCCAGGCCACTGACAACCATCACGTTGAGGGGCTTCATCCCACGCACCAACTCATCACACTTTTCCTTGCCATAGCCTGTCATGCTGCGCGTGCCAATAACAGCAACCACCCTTGGCGGGTTAAGGTTGGTTTTTCCTTTCACGTATACCAGAAGCGGACTGTCGTCACATTCCTTCAGGCGTGACGGATAATCTTTATCCAGGTAAAACAAGGGCCTGATGCCATGATGTTCAATAAACCGTATTTCCTGCTCAGCGCGAACAAATACCTTTTTGTTTCTGACTAAGCCGGAAAGATGTTCCCCTATGCCCGGAATTTTCTTTAAGGTGCCTGCCTTCTCCCTGAAAACAGCTTCCACCCCACCACAATAGGATATCAGCCGCCTGGCGGTGACCCCACCTACGCCCGGGATCTGGGTTAGTGCAATCTGGTATAGCAAGGTGTTGTTCATGTGTTGGTTTTTTATGATACAAATATAGTTTAAAATAATTTATAATCTTCTAATCTTAATTTTTTTATTTTATAAAGATAATTAACGACATTGTCCGGAACGCTGTTCCAGGCAGCCCGAAATAAAAACAAATAGCCCGGCTCCTTACATTATTAAAAAGTTAACAAGCATGATTTTTTGTATCTTTATCCTCTATCCACCGCCAAAAACATGAAACCTCCATGCCAAAAAATTGACGCACAGGGAAATGATTATCCAATGGAGGTTTGGCTTCGCCGAGCTCGCAAGTGCTCGGTTCATGTGACCGGTTTAATCAAATTATAAACACATGAAACCATGAAGAATAGCAGCTTATCCCTTTGCCTGGCAGCAAAAATTTTACTCCTTATTATCCTGGCAAGTCACGACACACATGGTCGTGAATTTCACATGACGGGGCTGGATATCACGGCAGAAATAAAGGATGACGGCCGCATGCTGGTTCAGGAAGACAGGGAGTTCGTTTTCGACGGAGAGTTTTCAGAGGTTTACAGAACCTTTCCCCTGGAGGGGAAGGCCAGTTTTAATGAGTTTCATGTGTCGGTAAACGGGCAGGAATACATTCGCGCAGAAAGCAAAGCGCCGGGTACATGGATGATTGACAAACATGATGACCATAAGGAGCTCCGCATCTTTATTGAGGCAAAAGACACCCAAAAGTTGTTCAGCATGCGTTTTGTGGTAACCGGCGCCACAGAACGCTACGAAGATGCGATGCTGCTGTATTACCAGCTGATATCTGAGCAATGGGATCAGCCTGTTGAAAACATCCGCGCCCGGATCTATCCACCTGAGCCTCTGCCTGCAGACCACCCCAGGCATTGGGTACACGGCACCCTGGATGCGGTGTCTGAAATTCAGCATGACGGTATCATAGAGGTTAC
>SLEW01000284.1 GCA_007124575.1 Bacteroidales bacterium
TAGGCGGAGCTAAGTCAGGGAAAACCACCCTTGCCGAAGCTATGTTGTTTGAGGGTGGTGTGATAAACAGAAGAGGATCAGTGGATGACAAAAATGCTGTTTCCGACTACCGTGAGATAGAACTTGACCGCCAGGCATCGGTATTTTCTACCGTGCTCTATGCCGAATATGGCGGACATAAGATCAACATCATCGACACCCCCGGTTTTGATGATTTTATCGGCGAGGTGACAGCCGCGCTGAAAGTTTCCGACACCGCTGTGATGCTTATCAACGCCCAAAACGGCGTAGAGGTAGGTACGGAAATCACCTGGCGCCAGGTTACAGCGCAGGATAAGCCGGTGATGTTCCTGATGAACCACCTTGAACATGAAAAAGCCAATTTCGACGAGTCGATGCGCCAGTTAAAAGCGCAGTTTGGCGGCAAAACCGTTGTGGCACAATATCCCGTTAACCCTGGTATTGGATTCGATACCGTGGTAGACGTGCTGAAAATGAAAATGTATAAATTCCCTGCCGACGGAGGAAAGCCTGAAATAACTGACATCTCCGACGAAGAGAAAAATAAAGCGGAAGAATACAGAAATGCCCTCATTGAAGCGGCAGCAGAAAGTGATGAGGCACTCATGGAGGCTTTCTTCGAGAATGGCTCCCTGAGTGATGAAGAGGTCGCCAAAGGCATTAAGCAGGGAATTGCTACACGTACTATGTTTCCCGTTATGTGTATGTCGGCAAAGAACAACCAGGGCGTGGCACGTTTCATGGAAGCCGTTACAGAAAACCTGCCCGCCCCCAAAGAAGTGGCTCCCGAAAAAGACACCGAAGACAATGAGCTGACCTTTGACGAAAATAAAGACGTTGTGGCATTTGTTTTTAAAACGGCAGTGGAGCCCCACCTCGGCGAACTTTCCTTTTTCCGGGTATACGAGGGGACTATCGCAGAGTCCGCTGACCTTATCAACTCTAACACGGACAGCAAGGAACGTCTCTCTCAGCTTTTTGCCGTAGCCGGGAAAAACAGGCAGAAACTGGAAAAAGTGATGCCTGGAGATATCGTGGCTACCATTAAACTGAAAGATACCAAAACCAACCATACTCTAACCGGGCCTAAAAACCAGGGTGTCAAGGTGTCGCCCATCGTATTCCCCGAACCCAAGCACCGGACGGCGGTGAAAGCAAAAAATACCAGCGACGAGGAAAAACTGGGTACCGTGCTGCGCGAGATGAACAGCATAGACCCCACCTTGCTGTTTGAACAGTCAAAAGAACTCAAGCAGATGATCCTCTCCGGCCAGGGAGAGATGCACCTCAATGTGGCCAAATGGATGCTGGAAAACATTCACAAGGTGGAGATCGAATTTTTAGCACCTAAAATTCCTTATCGCGAGACCATTACAAAAAATGCCAAAGCCACCTACCGACACAAGAAGCAGTCGGGTGGTGCAGGCCAGTTTGGTGAAGTATACATGATGATCGAACCTTATGAAGAAGGCAAGCCTAACCAGACTGAGTATCCCGTGCGTAAGCAGGAAGTGCACGATCTTCCCTGGGGCGGAAAGCTTGTCTTCAACAATTGTATCGTAGGTGGCGCCATTGATGCGCGCTTTATGCCAGCCATCCTTAAAGGGGTGATGGAGAAGATAGAGGAGGGGCCGCTTACCGGATCTTATGCCCGCGACATCATTGTAAATATTTATGATGGCAAGATGCACCCCGTAGACTCCAATGAGATCTCATTCAAACTCGCGGGCCGTAATGCGTTCAAGGATGCGTTTAAAAATGCCGGACCCAAGATCATGGAGCCTGTCTATGATGTGGAGGTCATGGTACCCGAAGAAAAGATGGGTGACGTGATGACAGACCTTCAGGGCCGCCGGGCCATCATCATGGGCATGGACAGCGAAGGCAACTATCAGCGCATCAAGGCTAAAGTGCCGTTGGCCGAAATGAACCGCTACTCTACCAGCTTATCGTCGATTACAAGTGGACGTGCAACATACGGAATGAGCTTTTCCGAATATCAGCAGGTGCCCATGGATATCCAGGATCAGCTGCTGAAAGCATACGAAGAAGAACAACAGGAGGAGGAATAACCCTTCAGCGTGGTACTAAATTTTTAGCATTAAAAAAGCCCGGTGTGATGCCGGGCTTTTTTAATGCTAAATCAATGTGCTAATGTGTTAATGTGCTAATGTGCTAATTAGTTGGTAATCTTTGGTTTAAGTACGTTTGTGGTTGTTCTTTGCAGGTGCAGGGGTTTTTAGTTTGTTAACATGGGGGAACGCTGGCCGAAGGCCATCCGCGTCATCCGCGTTCATCCATGTTCTCGCTCAAAAAAGATCATACTCCCCCAAAGAACAACCATATTCCCACTTAAACTACAGATTACCAATTAATTAGCACATTAGCACATTATCAAATTAGCACATTAGCACATTATCAAATTAGCACATTAGCACATTATCAAATTAGCACATTAGCACATTATCAAATTAGCACATTAACACATTATCAAATTAGCACATTGTCAAATTATCCTACTGGATATATATCCCTTCTCCCACGCCGATGGGCAGACCAAAGCCAAACCATACGAATAGCAGTACCAGCCACATGAAGAACAGGATGATGGCATATGGGATGAGCAGGGACACAATGGTTCCGATGCCGATGTTTTTGTTGTATTTGTGGATCCATCCCAGCAGCAGCGGGAAATAGACATACAAGGGGGTGACGCAGTTGGTAATGGAGTCACCCACGCGGTACATGAGCTGCACGAATGCCGGGCTGTAGTTAAGCTGTGCCAGCATGGGGATAAAGATGGGTGCAAAGATGGCCCATTTTGCAGAGCCGCTGCCCAGGAAGATGTTCAGTACGGCTACGATGATCATGTACATCACAAACATCGTTGGGCCTGTGAGGCCTGTTGACTGCAGGAAGTCTGCGCCTCCGATGGCAAGGATGGTGTCGAGGTTTGACCAGCTGAACAGATTGATAAACTGGGCTACTATCAGCATCAGCACGATATAGCCTGAGAGTTCTTTCATGCCGTGCTCCATCTGCTTCAGGATATCGTTGGGCTTTTTGATTGCCCCGGTGGCTTTTCCATAGAAATAGCCCGGGATAGCAAAGAAGAAGAACAGGATAGGGATCAACCCTCTCAGGAATGGTGAAGGCACCAGGCCGCCTGTCTCCTGGTTTCTGAGGGGTGCCGCAGATGGAACCACAAGGATGAGTATGATGATGACATAGATCAGCAATGCAAGACCGGCCTTGCGCAGTCCTTTGCGTTCTTCTGGCGTGAGCTTGCCGTCGGTTATCTGATGGTCGAAGGTGCCAATGAGTTCAAACTTGTTACATCGCGGGATGGTGTACCGGCGGGCAATAAAGGCTCCGCCAAAGGCAAGCATAAAGGTGGAGGCGATCATGAAGTACCAGTTTGCTGTAGGGCTTACTTCCACGCCACCGGGCATCTGTGAAGTGATCTCGGTACTGATGCCCGCCAGTAACACGTCGGTGCCAGCAATGAAGAAGTTTGCCGTAAAGCCCGCCGTAGCTCCTGCATATCCGGCCACAAGGCCTGCAATAGGGTGCAATCCCATCTGGGTAAATATCAGTGCCGCGATAGGCGGTACGATCACCACGCCGGCATCTGACCCCACATTCCCGACAGCACCTATAACGAAGATCACAGGCAAAACAATTTTCTTGGGCACGGAGAAGGCCACCGTGCGCAAGGCTACCGCCAGCAGTCCGCTTCGCTCTGCGACGGAAACACCCATCAACATGACCAGCACCAATCCGAAAGGCGCAAAATGAGCAAAGTTGGTAACCATCTCCTCGAGGAAGCGACGTAACCCCTCTCCGCTAATGAGGTTTTCAGCTTCCACCAGGCTCCCGTCGTCAGGATGAATGGCACTTACACCCAGAAATGCTGTGAGAGCACTTAAGAGGATGATAAAAATGGTAATCCAGAGAAAAATCCAGAAAGGGTGGGGTAACTTGTTTCCCATCACTTCGATCCAGCGCAAAAACCCTTTTGACCCGGTATCTGCAGCCTGACTCTGAACTTCATTACCTGTGGACTTCCCTGATCCGGGACCTCCTTTTCCTTTTTCTGCCATAACAAATATTTAATTGTAGTGAGAAAATAAATCAGTTGTTTATAATCATTTTAAATAATTGTAAATCAAATAGCTGGATGAGAGGCAAAAATAACATTTTCAATGATATTTCACAGCGGTCAGAAAGTTTTTAGGCACATAAAAAGCCCGGCATGATCATGCCGGGCTTTCGTCACACAAAACAACATACTGAATTTTTATCCGCACTTGCTTTCCCCGCAGTTCGTGCAGGTTAGACATCCTTCCTGGTATATTACGGAATCTTCATGCTCGCAGTTGCTGCAGATCCTTCCTTTTGCGCGGGTTCCGTCGGGGATAAATTTTTTCAGGGCTCTGACCACGCCGTTCTTCCATGTGTGCAGTCGGTCGCTGTGCAGGTTCAGGTCTTCGATCACGTCGATCACCGAAGGCAGGGGCATTCCGTGACGAAGGATACCGGATATCAGTTTGGCATAGTTCCAGTATTCTTTATGGAAGGAGCGTGACAGGCCTTCGATGGTTACCTTGTACCCGTCTTTGTCCTGAAACTGGAAGTCATAGCGTTTTTCACCACTTTCCAGGCGGGTTTTCATAACCCAGCCCTTGTTTACGTCGGGGGGCAGATAAAACCCCTCGGCTTTCCCGGTGAAGATCTCATATGGCCGGTCGTTGAGGACGCCCACTACGGCCATCCACTTCTCGGCATCGTTGTTAAAGCGTACAATTTCTGCTTCGAGCACTTTTGGGCGTTTAGGTGCTTCGGTTTCCTTGAAAACTTTTTCGTCTTGTTTGTTTTCGTTAACAAGCACACCGGAGCGTGAGCCGTCGCGGTATACGGTTACCCCCTTACATCCGCTCTCCCATCCTGTCTGATAGATCTGGCCTACAAGCTCTTCACTTACGTCTCCGGGCACATTCACGGTGACACTGATGGAGTGGTCGACCCATTTTTGGACGGCACCTTGCATTTTCACTTTGGAGACCCAGTCCACATCATTGGCGGTGGCCTTATGGTAGGGTGAGCGCCGGATGATGTCCTGCAGGTCCTCTTCCTTCATATGTCTCACTTCATCCACATCATAATTATTGACTTTCAGCCAGTTGAGAAACTTGTGATGGAACACGTTATATTCTTCCCAGGTGTCACCTACCTCATCGGTAAAGTCCACACGCACATTCTGGTCATTGGGGTTTACCTTGCGGCGGCGCTTGTAGGCCACCATGAATACGGGCTCAATGCCTGAGGTGGTTTGGGTCAGGATAGAGACGCTTCCTGTGGGTGCAATGGTGAGCAGGGCGATGTTTCTGCGTCCTTTTTCCTGCATCTCTTTGTAAAGATCCGGGTCGGCTTCTTTTAGCCGCTGGACGAACGGGTTCGAAGCTTCTCTTTTGCTATCCCATACGGAGAAGGCTCCACGGTCACCGGCGAGCTTTACCGAAGAACGGTAGGCCTCTATGGCCAGTGTTTTGTGGATTTTAACGGAAAAATCATTAGCTTCCGGGGTGCCATAACGATATCCGAGGGCGGCCAGCATGTCACCTTCCGCAGTGATGCCAATGCCTGTCCGCCGGCCTTCAATGCATTTATTCCTGATCTTTTCCCACAATCTCAGCTCAACGAGCTTCACCTCTTCTTCTTCCGGGTCTGTTTTTATCTTGTTGAGAATGTTGTCGATCTTTTCCAGCTCGAGGTCAATGATGTCATCCATGATGCGTTGTGCATGAGCCACATGCTCTTTGAAAAGGTCGAAGTCGAAGCTTGCATTTGGAGTAAATGGGTTCTTTACGTATCCATAAAGGTTAATGGCCAGCAGGCGGCAGCTGTCATAGGGGCATAGCGGGATCTCTCCGCAAGGGTTGGTAGATACGGTATTGAACCCAAGGTCACTGTAAGTGTCCGGCACTGATTCCTTGATGATGGTGTCCCAGAACAGGATTCCTGGTTCTGCTGACTTCCAGGCGTTATATACGATCTTTTTCCAGAGGTCTCGTGCTTTAATTTTCTTGACGTAGGTAGGATTTTCGGCATGGATGGGATATTGCTGCACGAAGTCGGTGTCATCGGCAACTGCCTGCATGAACTCATCCGTAATTTTTACGCTTACATTGGCACCTGTGACCTTGCCCTGCGCCATCTTGGCGTCAATGAAACCTTCTGCGTCAGGGTGTTTAACGGAAACCGTCAGCATAAGTGCGCCCCGTCGCCCGTCTTGCGCTACCTCCCGCGTGGAGTTCGAATATCTTTCCATGAAAGGGACAAGCCCTGTAGAGGTGAGTGCGCTGTTTTTTACCGGGCTGCCCTTAGGCCGGATATGAGAAAGGTCATGTCCTACACCGCCACGGCGTTTCATGAGCTGTACCTGTTCCTCGTCGAGCTTCATGATGCCGCCGTAAGAGTCGGCAATGCCTTTGTTGCCTATGACGAAACAGTTGGAAAGGGAGCCTATCTGGAAAGGATTGCCGATGCCTGCCATCGGACTCCCCTGAGGGACGATGTAGCGAAAATCCTTGAACAGGCCAAATATCTTTTTCTCTGGCAAGGGGTTGGGATATCCCTGTTCTATGCGATATATTTCGCGCGCAAGGCGACGGTGCATGTCATCCGGAGTAAGTTCATAAAGACTGCCCTCCGAGTCCTTAAGGGCATATTTGTTCACCCATACACTGGCAGCGAGGCTGTCGCCATCAAAATAATCCGTGGCGGCCTTCAATGCCTTATCATAATCATACCGGGCAAGCGAATGCCCAAGCGTTTCCTTTTTCTCTTCTGCCTGTTCCGGATGTAAGCGTTTGTCGATAACCTCCTCATAGAGATTCTGTTGTTCCATTTGGCTGTCGGTAGTATTCTTATTTTTTAGTGCAGGTTTATCAGCCATAGTGTATATGTTTTTGTTGTTAGTGTCTGAAGGCTAGCGCCTTACGTAAAAAAGTCGAGGCGTGGTGAATTGTGAAGTAATCTCGTAACAACGAAATTAAGAAACAAAACAATGGGGAGCCTTTATATGTTATTAACAAAACGCGAAAGTTATTAACGACATACAGCTAAGTCTTTGAAAGAAAAAAACTTAGCCGCATTGTTAAAAGTCTTTCGCGAACAAATTGTTTAACGCTTTGAATATCAGTATGGTGCAAAAGTGTAAAGAAATCTGACGCACTTAAGCAAATTCGATAAGGTATGCTTTTATGAATTCATCAATATCGCCGTCCATTACCTGGGTTACGTTGGAGGTTTCCACTCCGGTGCGGAGATCTTTTACCATTTTATAGGGATGAAAGACGTAGTTTCGGATTTGAGAGCCCCATTCGATTTTCTTTTTGCTGCTTTCCATGGCGTCGATTTTTTCTCTTTGCTTTCGAAGCTCCATTTCATACAGTTGGGATTTAAGCATGGTGAGTGCTTTCTCCCGGTTTTGGTTTTGCGAGCGGGTCTCCTGGCATTCCACTATCAGGCCTGAAGGCTCATGCCGAACTCTTACGGCGCTTTCCACCTTGTTCACGTTCTGGCCGCCCGGTCCGCTTGAGCGGAAAGTATCCCATGAAAGGTCAGCGGGGTTAATCTCAATGTCGATATTATCATCAATGACAGGGTAGGCGTAAACTGAGGCGAAGGAGGTGTGTCTTTTATGGTTGGCATCAAAGGGTGATAGCCTTACGAGCCGGTGAACGCCATTCTCTCCTTTCAGGTAGCCATAGGCATGCTCTCCTTCAAATTCTATGGATGCACTTTTTATTCCGGCACCCTCGCCCTCCTGGATGTCCAGCACTTTTGTGTTGTATTTGTTGCGCTCTCCCCAGCGAAGGTACATGCGCATGAGCATCTCAGCCCAGTCCTGGCTTTCTGTTCCGCCAGCACCGGCATTTATTGTCACAATGGCATCAAGATGATCCTCTTCCTTGTTGAGCATCTTGCGAAACTCAAGCTTTTCCAGCTTTTTCAGTGCCTTGTTGTACTGTTCCTGTACCTCCTCTTCCGACGATTCACCCTCTTCAAAAAATTCCCGCAGCACTTTCAGGTCTTCAACCTGCTGGCATGTCTCTTCATACTCATCGATCCACTTTTTGATAAGGCTGATTTTTTTCAGCTTCACCTGGGCCTCCCTGGGGGTGTCCCAGAACTCGGGTGCTTCTGTTTCTTTCTGTAATTCTGCTACCTGGGATTTCTTGGCATCAATGTCAAAGAAACCTCCTTAAGGCATCAAGCCTCTGGTCTAAGTCTTTGATCTGATCCGCGTATATCATGGCCTGGGGTTTTTTGTGAATAGCTTTGGCTGTTTGAAGTTTGGGGCCTGGCTACTTAATTATTGTGTGTTATGTGGTAAAGGGGTTTTATTTTCTGTGTTTTGCCTTCATTCCTTTTTGTTGTTCATTATTTTTAGCCTGTGCCAGACCAGGGCGGGTTCATAGCCTTTCCGGATACAATGGGAGGCCGTTTTTGCTGTCACCTCATCGCTGCTTTTGCCCTGGAGCTCCTGCTTTTTTTTTGTGGCCAGCTGGTGAAGGGTATCCTCGTAGCTTTGGTCATCAATCACATCAAGCGCTGCCGGGATGTAATCTTCAGGAATGTTTTTTGCCAGCAGGGCGGCTTTGATCTTTACCTTTCCCCATTTGTTTTGCTGGAATTTGCTTCGCACAAACAGGGTTGCATAGCGTTTGTCGTCCAGGAAGCCCTCTTCGCGAAGGTTTTTCGTTACCTGTACCATGCTCTCCCTGCCGGCACCAAGACGCCGGAGTTTGTCGTGCACCTCAGCGGTACAGCGTTCACGATAAGCGCAGAACTGTCTGGCTTTTTCTGTCAGTTCTTCAACGTTCATGGGTTGACACGATCGTTAAAGTTTTATTTCGTCATCCAGTTTGTTAAAAAACCGGTATTCGAGGAAGTGGTAGGATGTAGAAGGATATACTTTAATCCACTTTTTGTATTTAAGGAACCATTTAACCCGCTTTGACGGACATCCTTTGGTCAGGTATGCATGAATGAAGGGATGGACTCTCAATGTAAGCTTGGGCTCCATTTGTTCCCTGATCAGGTACCGCAGGTTGCTTTCGATCTCATCCACCAGGATGATGCTGGGTTTGATTTTTCCGGAGCCACCGCATGCGGGACATTTTTCAAGGATCTCCACATTGGTTTCGGTTCTGACCCGTTGCCGCGTGATCTGCACCAAACCAAACTTACTCGGGGGTAATACGTTATGTTTTGCCCGGTCCTTATCCATCTCTTCCTTCATCTTTTCGTACAGCTTACGGCGATTTGCCGCCTGTGCCATATCGATGAAATCCACGACGATAATGCCGCCCATGTCGCGCAACCTGAGCTGCCTGGCAATCTCGGATGCCGCCTCCAGATTCACGTCCAGGGCATTGGCTTCCTGGCTGTTGTCGGCACTGATCCTCTGCCCGCTGTTGACATCTATGACATGAAGCGCTTCGGTATGCTCGATCACCAGGTAAGCACCACTTTTTATGGACACAACCTTGCCAAACGATCCTTTGATCTGTTTGTCTATGCCATAGTGATCGAAAATCGGTGCTTTACCCTTGTAAAACTTCAGAATGTCAATTTTTTCCGGAGCGATGGTTTTGACATAATCACGCAACTCCTCATAGACCTGTGAGTCATTAACGTGTATGCTGTTGAATGACTCATTGAGCAGGTCACGAAGCATGGCCGAAGACCTGTTCAGTTCTCCCATGATAATGCGGGGAGGCTTGGCCGTGCTGAGTTTTTCGGCAATGCTGTACCACTTGCTCACCAGGTTGTTGAGATCAGCATCGAGGTCTGCAACCATCTTGCCTTCCGCTACCGTGCGGATGATTACACCGAAGTTTTTGGGTTTGATGCTCTGAACCAGGCGTTTGAGCCTGCTCTTCTCATCTGCATTCTGAATCTTTTGCGATACCGAAATCCTGTCTGAAAAAGGCACGAGAACCAGATAGCGTCCTGCCAGCGATATCTCGCTGGTGATACGCGGACCTTTTGTTGAAATGGGTTCCTTTGCAATCTGTACAAGAATAGGCTGGTTGCTGTTAAGCACCTCGGTGATTTTTCCCGTCTTTTCAATCTCTTTCTCAAGATGAAACTTTTCCATGGGAAGCACCTTGGTTTTTCCTGCCATGGCCAGCTTGGTATACTTGTTCAGGCTGTTGACCTGGCTGCCCAGGTCAAGATAGTGTAAAAAAGCATCCTTCTCATATCCTACATCTACAAAGGCAGCATTTAACCCGGAGATGATCTTTTTTATCTTCCCAA
>SLEW01000176.1 GCA_007124575.1 Bacteroidales bacterium
GAAAGCAATGAACATGCACATCTCTCAGACTTCCTTAACATCAATTCCGGGTCACGCATCCTGTTTGTCAATACTGAAGGAGCCACTGACCCCCAAAACTTCCATGATATCACCTCCTCCAGGTAATGCCTTGCAGGCTTTGCAGGTATTTATCAACACCTGATTCCCGGAAGTAAGAATAACGGGCTGTAAAACATGAAGGTTCAGAACGAGCGGTCATTTGCCTGCCATTATTATGCGCGCCGTTTCTCAAAATGCTTCGAGAAACGGCAGCCAGGCACGCATAAACTCCTTAAAATGGGTTTCCATGGGATTGTGGCCCACATCCGGAAGCAGTTTTAATTTAACACCAGGCATTCTCTCCAGGTTTTCTTTTTGGGAATGGTGGGATACCCACGTGTCGTTTTCTCCCCAAATGGCGATGGCCGGCACCTGCAGGTCGGCGGCATCCAAAGAATCCTTTTCACGATTATACGCCGGCGCTGACAAGATCGCCCTGGCCGTACCCGGCAACAACAATGGACGCAAATAAGCCTCCACCTGTTCTTCCGTTGGCGTTTTGCCATAAGCTGACTCCAGAAGGCTTTCAACCCTGGAATGGCGGATAAACCATTCTTCTGCGAGCTCACCGGCAATAAAGGGCAAAAAAGAAAATCGCAGAAGAGAGCTATTGTCAGAATCATCAGGCTCAACTGAACTGAATAACACAGGAGCTACAAAAGTTACGCTTCGCAGCTCATCAGGATACATAAGCGCATAAGCCTGGGCAATGGTACCCCCCATGGAGTGGCCCGCCAGATGCCATTTGCGGCCGGGATACTCCTGCTCCAGCAGCGAATGGACCCTCCTGGCATGAGCAGTCCGGGACTGATTGATTGTATGGTATTTGTCACTATATCCAAAGGGAGGCATGTCTGCCGCCACTACTTCATAATTCAAATGATGCAGGCTGTCTGCGACCTCTTCCCATGAAAAGGAAGAACCACCAAAGCCGTGGATGAGCAAAACATGCCCTTCGGCTTCGTTAGCCGGGATCTCCCAGTAACGATAATGAATACTTATTCCATCAATCTCTACATACCTGCTGTTGTCAAATGGCTGGGCAGAGGCAGAGAAAGCAAACAACACAATGAAGAACAGGATAAAATGCATGAAAAATGTTTTTCTTACCTTGTTTAATAAAGGTAAAATTAAGGAAAAACAGGCAAAATGTCCTGAAAATTTAATAAATTGGCAGTTAATGCAAAAATGTATTGGAGGGAAGAAATGAGTCAAAAGTTTGTTTTTACTTGTGTGGATTGCGGCAAAAAATATTCCGTCAACAGGCAGGTGATGTACCTGTGCCCCGGGCAACCTCAAACTTCGGACAGGTCAAGCCCTGTCACTGCCAATCTCAACCTCAACCTTAACCCCAAACCCTTTTTATGATAACCTTCACCATCAATGGCAAAAAACAAAAGTACAGCGGCGACGCAGAAGCCATGCTCCTTCCCTGGCTGCGAAACGTGCTGCACATCACTTCGCCCAAAGACGGTTGTTCCGGCGAGGGCAGCTGCGGCGCCTGCACCATTGAAGTGGACGGGAAGCCGAAACTGGCGTGCCGCACCCGGTTCAAAAGCCTGGATGGAGCCACAATCGTGACCACCGAGGGCCTGCCAGAAGACTTCCGGAACATGATCGGACATATGTTTGCCAAACACGGTGCGGTGCAATGCGGCTTCTGCACACCGGGTTTTATCATGCGCAGCAAAAAACTCTTCAAACAAAAACAACGTCCATCCAGGGATGAGATCATTAAAGCCATCAACCCGAATATTTGCCGTTGCACCGGCTACATCAAGATCGTTGAGGCCATTGAACAGGCCCTTGATCACAAAGAGCAACAAGCAGCGAGTGCCTCTGACGCAGCCGTGGGCCAACGCTGGCCGAAATACCAGGCCGTGGAAACCGCCCTGGGTGACCGTCCTTTCGTGGATGATCTCTTTTTCGATGGGATGGCCTTCGGAGCCCTCCGCTTCAGCGATCACCCCAAAGCCAGGGTGCTGTCGGTCGACACCCGCGATGCAGCCAGCATGGAAGGCGTGATCCGCATTTTTACCACCGACGATATCCCGGGCAAGCGATACAACGGCCTGATATTCGACGACTGGCCCCTGATGGTCAAAACAGGCGAAACCACGCGCTACATCGGCGATGTGATCGCAGGCGTGGTAGCCGAAACGGAGGAGCTGGCCAGAAAGGCCGCCGCTGCCATTAAAGTTGAATATGAAGTGCTGGAGCCGGTTTGTGACCCTGAAAAAGCCCTTAAACCCGATGCCCCGGAAGTTCATCCGGGCCAGCCCAACCTCCTGGAGTCGTCCAGCATCGCCTCCGGTGACCCGGAGAAAGCTTTTCGTGATGCCGCCTTTGTATCCGAAGCCCTCTTCTCCACACCATTTGTCGAACACGCATTCATGGAAACAGAATGTGCAGCAGCACTGCCCGAAGGAGACGGTGTGCACCTATACAGCCAGGGCCAAGGGGTATACGTGGACCGCAAACAGGTGGCCGCCATCCTGGGACTGGACGAAAAAGATGTCAGGGTAACGCAGGTTTCCAATGGCGGGGGTTTTGGCGGGAAAGAAGATATCAGTGTCCAGGGACACGCCAGTCTGTTTGCTTATCTGCTTAAAAAA
>SLEW01000008.1 GCA_007124575.1 Bacteroidales bacterium
TGTCCACCCCGGTGCTGCGTTTCAACTATACATCGCTGACCACCCCCATGACGAGCTATGACTATCACATGGAAACCCGCGAGCAAACGCTTGTCAAACAGCAGGAGGTGTTGGGTGACTTCGATCCGGATGACTATGAAACACGCCGATATTATGCTGAAGTCAGAGATGGTACCGAGGTTCCCGTAACCGTGGTCTACCGTGGCGGGGTAACTCTCGACGGCTCCAATCCGCTGTTACTCTATGCATATGGATCGTATGGCTCCAGTGCTGATCCACGTTTCAACCGCAATGCCATCAGCCTGCTCGACAGGGGCTTTGTGTATGCCATCGCCCACGTGCGTGGTGGCCAGGAGATGGGAAGGCACTGGTATGAAGAGGGCAAGCTTCTGGAAAAAAAGAATACCTTCAACGACTTTATTGACTGCGCCGAATTCCTTGTAGAAAAGGGATATACTGCGCCAGAACAGCTCTTTGCTTCGGGAGGCAGTGCCGGTGGCCTGCTGATGGGCGTGGTGGTCAATGAGAGGCCTGAGCTCTTTGAAGGAGTGATCGCCGGTGTTCCCTTTGTAGATGTGGTCACGACCATGCTCGATGAGACAATCCCCCTCACCACCTCTGAATATGATGAGTGGGGCAACCCCAATGACCCGGTATATTATGAATACATGCTTTCTTATTCTCCATATGATAACGTGCGGGAACAAGCCTATCCGAATATGCTGGTGACCTCAGGCCTGCATGATTCACAAGTGCAGTTCTGGGAGCCTACCAAATGGGTGGCAAAACTGCGCGACCATCATACAGGGGACGAGAAAATTTTGCTTCATACAAACATGGAGGCTGGCCATGGAGGTGCCTCGGGGCGGTTCCAGCGTCTCAGGCAGCAAGCTTTGCAGTATGCCTTTCTAATCGACCTTGCTGAAGTCCATCAATAAATGCTGTTTACCAATCAAAACATTCCGCTATGAAAAAATTTGCATTTGTTCTGTTCGCCGGCATGATGGCAGTCATTGTCATCTCATCATGCCAGCAGGATACTGAGAAAACCTATGACACCCGCTGGGCAGGTGAAACCATGGAAGAGATCCTCAACAATATTGAAGATCAATTTGGCGGGTTTTCACAGGCCATGAAAGAGGTAAGCTATCGCTACAATGACCTCTACTGGGCGGGAATGGATGAAAACTGGGGGTATGCCGAATATCAGCTGGACAAGCTAACGGATGCCATCCTTAAGGGTTTCGTTCGCCGGCCAGATCGGGAAGCTTCTGCAGCACAGTTTGTCAATACCAACATTCCCAGGCTGATGGAGACCATTGAAAATGGAGATAAGGATGCTTTTGTGGAAAGTTTTGACCGTTATGCCGCCAGCTGCAACACCTGCCACGAAATGGAAGATGTCGCCTTCATCCAGGTGATCATCCCGGAAGAAAGAACCACAGTGGTAAGATTCTGATCTTACCTGGGGCCTGATCCATTAGCAACAGGGGTAGGGGAGCCACCCATAATTTAAAAAATGTGTCAAAAGTTTTGAAAATTGCCGTTACAGGGCCTGAATCAACAGGGAAAAGCTGGCTCAGTAAGCACCTGGCCGCCCATTATCAAACCCTTTGGGCACCGGAATATGCCAGAGAATATGTGGAGAACCTGGATCGGCCATACCGGAAAGATGACATCCTCACCATATCAAAAGAGCAACTAGCCCGTGAAGATGAGGCTGCTGAAAAGGCCAATACATATCTCTTTTGTGATACTGAACTGATTGTGTCCAAAATTTGGGAGGTGTATAAGTATAATTCCTGTCACCCCTGGCTTGAAAAGCAGATCAGGAAAAACCGTTATGCTCTTTATCTGTTATGCGATATTGACTTGCCATGGGTATATGACCCCTTGCGCGAGTATCCGCACAAACGCCGGTTCTTTTTTGACTGGTTTAAACGTGAGCTCGAATATTACGGTTTTCCATACCGGATTATCAGTGGCGGTTATGACCAACGGCTCGGAAATGCCATTGAGATTATCGATCAGTATTTTGCGAACAATAAAGCATAGCGCCTTAAGGAAAGAATCCCGGACTTGATTGACTCATAAACTTAATGAAACGTTGTGCAATACTTGGTGAAAGACCCCGAAGTAGCTTTGGAATCAAGCCATATAAACAATTAAACCTCGTGTAAATGCCTGTTGCCCCTATGCTGCAAAGACATTTACAGTTGCACACGGTAGTTGTGTTGCTGGGTTTTACTGCCATCCTGGGGGCGCTGATCACCTTGTCGGCTATCGACCTGGTATGGTACAGGATGCTGATGGCCTTCGCCGGCCTGTGGGGTTTTTTTCTGGTGAGAAAGATCCCCTTTCGTTTGCCACTAAAAAGGATCTTCCCGCTGTTTGGGATTGGTGTCGTGGTGGCGTTGCACTGGATCACCTTTTTTCATGCTATAAATGTTTCCAATGTATCCGTTACACTAGGTGTATTTGCCTCTACAACCCTTTTTACAAGTTTCCTGGAACCCCTCACCCAAAAACGAAAGATATTCTGGCTGGAAGTGTTCATCGGTATGGTGATCCTCGGGGGTATTTACCTCATCTTCCAGTATGAATTCCAATACCTGGAGGGTATCCTCTTTGCGCTGCTGTCAGCTTTTCTGAACGGCCTTTTCGTGGTGCTGAACCGAAACATCAGTTTACGCCATCACCCTTCCGTGATCAGCTTCTATGAGATGATAGGCGGGTTCTTGTTTATAAGCCTGTTTCTTGGTATTACCGGTGGCTTTAGCACAAGCTTTTTTCAAATCTCTGCAGCAGACCTGTTATATCTCCTTATCCTGGGATTTGTCTGTACCGCATATGCTTTCACCGCCATTGTAGACGTGATGAAGGTATTGTCGGCATACACCGTAGTTTTGGCCGTGAACCTCGAGCCGGTTTACGGCATTATCATGGCCCACTTTTTCTTTCCCGAAGCAGAACGTATGTCTGCCGGGTTTTATCTCGGCACCCTCATCATCCTGATCTCGGTCTTCAGTTATCCTTTCCTGAAAAGGAAATACAAGGGATGATATGTGTCCATGCGCAGGCATTGTGAAGTACCGGGCCGGCCAAGAAGTTACTGCTTCAAAAGAATTATTCGTTATATGTTTTGCGGGCAAACAATTGGTGATGCAGGTTTGTTATATATAGGCTAACGCTTATGTATATATTTCATTAAATTTTGTTTGCTTATGAAAACACAAACAGCCGTCATGATATTCGGCATTGTGCTTATCACAATAACCATTGCTGCTTCAGGTAATTCGCTTGCGAAAGGTTCCCTGCATGATTTTGTGGTGGAAGACATTTATGGCGACGAGTTTGACCTGGCTCAATTCGAGGGCAGCAAGGTTATGGTTGTAAACACGGCATCTGAATGCGGACTCACTCCACAGTATGAGAAACTGGAGGCGCTGTATCGCGAATACAGTGATCGGGGTTTTGTGGTGATAGGCTTTCCTGCCAATAACTTCATGAACCAGGAGCCGGGCACCAATGAGGAAATTGCTGCTTTTTGCCAGGAGAATTACGGGGTTAGTTTTCCGATGATGTCTAAAATTTCAGTAAAAGGGTCGGATATGGCCCCGGTTTATGCGTGGCTTACCCAAAAGGAACTAAATGGCGTGAAGGATTCTGAGATTCAGTGGAACTTCCAGAAATATCTTATTGACGAAAAGGGTCAGTTGGTAGATGTGTTATCCCCCCGCGAAAGCCCGCTATCAGAAACAGTTGTAAGCTGGATCATGGCAAACTGAAAACCTCAAACCCTTTCCAGGCCTTTCTGCTCCGGGTTTTACGCATCAATATTCGCGTATTTGGCATTCTTTTCGATAAACGCTCTTCGTGGCGGCACTTCGTCGCCCATGAGCATGGCGAAGGTACGGTTAGCTTCTGCGGCATTTTCGATATCTACCTGGCGCAGCTTTCTAAACTCCGGGTTCATGGTGGTTTCCCATAGCTGTTCGGCGTTCATCTCACCGAGACCTTTGTAGCGTTGAATACCGATACCGGATTCCTTACCGTTTTTCGACAGTTCCGCGGTGATCGCTTTCCTTTCTTCTTCATTCCAGGCGTAGCGTTCTTCTTTCCCTTTTTTGAGAAGGTAGAAGGGCGGGGTTGCGATATAGATGTAGCCCAGCTCGATCATTTCGCGCATGTACCTGAAGAAGAAGGTAAGGATAAGTGTGGCGATATGACTTCCGTCCACATCGGCGTCAGTCATGATGATTACCTTATGGTATCTCAGCTTCTCAACGTTCAGGGCTTTGCTGTCGGCATCGGTGCCAATGGACAGCCCCAGCGCTGTGAACATGGTTTTTATCTCCTCGTTATCGAAGATTTTGTGTGGCATGGCTTTTTCCACATTCAGGATCTTGCCCCGCAGGGGCAGGATGGCCTGAAAAAGTCTGTCGCGGCCCTGTTTAGCCGTTCCGCCGGCGGAGTCACCCTCTACGAGGAAGATCTCGCATTTGGCGGGATCATTTTCCGAGCAGTCTGACAGTTTTCCGGGGAGGCCGGTACTGCTGAGGACGCTTTTTCTTTGCACCAGCTCACGGGCCTTGCGGGCAGCGTGACGAGCGGTGGCGGCGAGAATGACTTTGTTGACAATCGTTTTGGCGTCGCGCGGGTTTTCTTCCAGGTAATGGGCCAGCATCTCGCTCACAGCCTGATCTACGGCACCGCTAACTTCCGAGTTGCCCAACTTCGTTTTTGTTTGTCCTTCAAATTGAGGCTCAGCTACTTTTACTGAAATAACCGCTGTAAGCCCTTCCCTGAAGTCATCACCATTGATTTCAAACTTGAGCTTTGAAAGCATACCCGTTCTCTCGGCGTAGCTTTTCAGCGTACGGGTGAGGGCCCTGCGGAAACCCGCCAGGTGTGTACCTCCTTCAATGGTGTTGATATTGTTTACATATGCAAGCACGTTTTCGGTAAAAGAGGAGTTGTATTGCATGGCCACCTCTACGGGGATGCCTGTTTTTTCCGATTGCATGCATATGGGCTCGTTGATCAGGTTTTCCCGGGTGTCATCGAGGTATTGTACAAATTCGGAAAGCCCTGCATCAGAGTAGTATACATCTTTGACCGGCTGTCCGCTGTCGTCGCGCTGGCGCATATCTGTAAGCGTCAGTTCGACGCCTTTGTTTAAGAATGACAGCTCGCGCAGGCGGTTGGTCAATATTTCATAGTTGAAATTCGTGGTCTGGAAAATGCTTTTGTCAGGAACGAAGGTAATTTTGGTGCCCCTGAGGGATGTTTCGCCTGTATGTTTTACGGCGTATTGCGGAATACCGGTTTCGTACTCCTGCATGTAAACGCTGTTATCACGATGTACTTCCACGCTCATGTGTTCCGAGAGGGCGTTTACGCATGACACGCCAACACCGTGCAAACCACCGGAAACCTTGTAGGTGTCCTTGTTGAACTTTCCTCCGGCGTGCAGTACGGTCATCACCACCTCCAGTGCGCTTTTGCCTTCTTTCTCATGGATGTCAACAGGAATGCCCCTGCCATTGTCTATCACGGTGACTGAGCCATCTTCATTGATGATCACATCAATCTGATCACAGTAACCACCCATGGCCTCATCTATGGAATTGTCGAGTACCTCATAGACCAGATGGTGCAAGCCTCTGCTGCTCACATCTCCAATGTACATGGCAGGTCTTTTCCTGACGGCTTCAAGGCCTTCCAGGACCTGGATACTCGCAGCATCATAGTTTAACTTCTCAAGCTCTTCGGGCTTCATTGGTGCCTTCATAATGTTTCCTTTTGAATAACAGGCAAAGATACACTTTTCCGCCGACTTTTCATACAAAAAAAGAGGGAAAAATAAAGGTCTAATAAAATGAAAATCAGTATTTTAAAAAGCGAAGCTCATGCCGCCCAAAAAGTTGAAGCCCTGGGTGGGATAACCCAGCCATCTTTCGTATTCATCGTTGACGATATTGGAGAAATTCAGGAACACGGAAAGACGTTTGCTATAGCGGTATTCAATGCCCAGGTTGACATCGGCATATAAATCATGGAGTTCAAATTCCTGCGGCTGATCCTCGCCAGTGGTATACAAGGCACCGTATGTCTTGTCTCTTCCCAGCACCTCAGCTGTGAGAATGATTTTGTCCTGAATGTTATAATTGGTACTGAAGCTCAGTTCAAATTCAGGCTTATGCCATGCTTTTTGAAGTTCATCAAGGGTGTAGTCGTAATAATCACCGCGCAGGTGCATGGAAACCCTTTCTCCAAAGCGGTAAAACAGTTCACCTGTTACTTGCAGTTTTCTGATATCATCATAGACCACATGGAATGGCTGGTTTGGCATGAAGCCTGCTTCATCAAGGGCTTCCGGCACCAGGCCGGGATCCGGATATGTGGTCCTGGCAAAGAAGGGGTAGTTGTCTATCTGGCTGTTGTTAATACGCAGATTATAAGAAAAGGAATTCCCCAAGGCACCGTGTACCCCTAAGCCAATATCCGACCGCACGTTGCTGAAACCGGTCCCGGGCAGGGGACTGACAAATGGATTACTTTCTGATAGTTCCTGCCATGATTGTTTTTTCAGGCCTCCGCTGACATCGACGCCGGCAATCAGGTTATCAGGTATGATCTGCACATTGACTCCTGCCAGAGGGTATGCCCTCAGGGTGAAGTTTCCGTTATCATCTTCCACGGACACGTTGGCGCCCAGGTAGAAATCCAGCCTGTCGACGGCAGAATGCAGCTTGGGTTTAAGGCTGTATATCCCGGTATGCAGTGTGTCGGCCACATGGTGGTGATAATAGTACCGGGCATCTGCCTCCAGCTGAAAATGCTGTTTTTCCATTACCCCAAAGGGGTCGGCTGTCACGGGGCTGCCGATATTGCCGTGTAGTCTGAAAAGGTGTTCGCTTCCGTCGTAGCGGTCGCTCAGCCACTGATGCTGCAAGCCTGTGTTGTATGTAAATCCGGAGGGGTCATTGTCATAATTGCCAAAGCTAACCTCCGAGGAGAGGAACTCATAGCGTTGCCTGGTACCCCCAGAAAATGGATCCCATAAAGAATCATTCTGGTCATTTTTTTCAGGCATGGTTAATCCGAAGGGCTCACCGTAGAAGTGAAGCATGTGCCTGTTGTAGGTCACATCTGCTTTCAATGCATGATTGTCATAGAACCGGGTTCCATAAACATTTGCTTTATTTCTGCTGAATGTGCTGTTGGGAAAATTATCGATATCCTCTCCTGATGACCTGTGCTTCAGATGCACTCCCAGGGCGTATTCATCAGACCTTAGTGTGTTGTAAAAACCTTCGAAGTATGGACTCTGGTAGCTTCCATAACCTCCTTTGACAAGCCCGCGGTAGAGTTTGGTGAGTGGTTCACCGCGCATGCGGGCAGGGGTTATGGGGTTGGGTTCAAACCTGACATATGCCCGCCGGGGTTCTATGCGGTAGTCGAAATCCATGTCTACCGTCACGGTGTCTTCGATGGTGGGATCCAGGTTGATCTTGAAAGCATCTGAGATGGATGGCTCATAGGGGGCCACCACCTGTATCTCATCGATGTCGAGCTCACGCTGCGCCAGTGCATTAACGCTGTAAAAGACCGCGAAAATCAGTGATATGGCGGTTATGGTATTGAAAAAAGCCACTTTTTGCATGTCTATGTGTGTTTAATCCAGATCAATTTCTATCACATCCTCCTCTTCTTCCTCTTCAGGGGCTTCGAGGTGTTCTTCGATGAATGCAAGCTTTTGTTTTGCTTCTTGCTGTAAGTCTTCACCATCATAGTTTTCAATGATGCTGTTCAGAGTATGTTTTGCCTGGAAGGCATTATCTGTTTCGATATACAGGTCGGCAAGCAACAGCAATGTTCTTGCGAGCCAGAAATCATAAGCCGACAGCTTTCCTGTATAGGAAAAGATCTCTTCTTCTGCTTCTTCATAATGACCTTTTTCGAAGGTAATGCGGGCCAGGTTGTATCGTGCCTCTGCAGCCCGCCTGTTTTCGGTGATGGAGGCTACTTCCTCAAAAGCTTCCCGGGCCTTGTCGGTGTCATGCAGATCTTTCGCCGATATGGCCTTTATGTACCAGGCTTCCTGCCGGTCGTCCTGTGATAGCCTGTCGTGCTCCAGTACTTGTCGTGCCTTGCTGATTGCCTCGCTGCTGTTGCCAAGGTGGAAAAGGCAGCGCATTTGACCTTTCCTGGCAGTGATGGTGTTGTTCCGGTCTTCGGTAACCTCTTCCAGCCCGGCATAATGCGTGCGTGCCATCTCATAATCACCCCGGCTGAAGCGAATGGCTGCAGCGCGAAGGAGTGAGACCTCCAGGAACATCCGATGTGCACCGTCTATGATATACTCATAGCCACCAAGTGCCTCGTTTGTTTCGTTGGCCCTGTATAAACATTCGGAGCGGTAATATTGGGCATTAGCTGCGAAGATCCCACCCGGAAACTGATCAAGGTAATTGTTAAAGCTTTGGACGGCACCTGAGCAATCACCTTGCATGTAACGGTTCTCTGCAGCCTGGTATACAAGGGAGTCTTCTTCTGCTTCGGTGATGTCAGCAATGCCTATGTCTTCTGTAAAGCGCACAAAATCAGCGACCCTGTCCAGGTCAACATATATGCTGCGCATGGCAGACAAGGCTTCCTGTGCCTGGGATGTACCGGGATAGTCTTCCACTACTTTTTTAAAGGTCTCGAGTGCACGTTCATCGTCGTTTTCGTTGTAATACACGAGGCCGATCTTGAGCCTGGCACTTTGTGCATGTGAGCTTCCCGGGTGGTGTTCCAGGATCTCATAGAAGTATTCTCTGGCTTTGGGATTGTCATTCAGCAGGAGCCAGCTGTTGGCGATCTCGTATCGTCCGTCATCAAGAAAGGCAGAGCCGGGGTAATTTGCCAGAAGATCCTCCATGGTAGTAATTTTTTCTTCTATTTCGCCCATGATGCCATATACAAGGCCTTTCTGATATACCGCATAATCTGTATCGATGACGTCGAGCTGAATGGCACGGTTATAGAAGTTCATGGCCGGCTGATATTGTTTGCTTACGAAATATGAATCGGCGGTACGTAACACGGCGTCATTCAGCAAGTTTGGATTCTGATCGCCGGCTGATATGAACTTGCGAAAGGCGGTGATAGCTTCTGCCCAGGATTCTTTTTTAAAGTGGGCATACCCAATGGAATAGTTTGCTTTGTCGTAGAAATCAAGCGAGAAGGCACCCGGGCTTACCAGGAAATCCTGATGCCTGGATAGTGCCCTGGCGTAATCACCTTTCCGGTAGTGTGCTTCCCCTTCCCAATAAAGGCTGGAGGCCACAAAACGGCTGTTTTCCTGGTAGCGCCGGGTCTTTTCAAAATGTGAAACGGCACCGGCAAAGTCACGGTTGTTGAAGAGCTCCACACCCCTCAGGAAACTTACCCGCTGGTAGGCTTCACGTAACCTTCTTGTTTCGTGATCAATCAACTCCAATGAAGCCAGTGCATCGCGATAGTTGCTGGTGGTAAGATAGAGGTCAATAAGATATTCGTATGCTTCATTGATGCGGGGCGAGTCTGGATACTTCTCAATATATTGACGAAAAGACAGGATAGCTTCATTGTGTGGGTCCATGGACAGTTCCAGGGACAGAAGCGCGTAATTAAAAAGAGATTCTCTCTGGATGTCTTGGTGGAAGTCCATTTGGTGGGCCTGGGAGAAGGCATTTCGCGCATAGCGTTTCTGGTTTGTTTCAATGTATGCCGATGCGAGGTGAAAATAGGCATTCTGTGCCAGGCTGTCTTCCTCTGCGGTGGTCCTTTCCAGGTGAGGGATGGCTTCTTCATAACGCCCCAGGGAGTAAAGAACATAACCCAGCTGATAATGATCTCCTCGGCTGGCACTGCGGCCTGCATGGCTTATGTATTCTTCCAGGTAGGGGATGGCCTCTGCATATTGCGCGCGTTCCACATGGGCTTCTCCTATCAGACGGGCTATTTCCGGTGTCCGGCGCGGGATGGCCTCCTCGTAAAGCATGGGTGCATTTACCAGGAGCTCATCGTACTCTCCTTGTAAATAGTAAATATGGATGATGTAATAGGGTATCAGCTGCCCGAAGTTCCGGTCATCCATAATGCGCTCAAAATGGGTGATGGCGGAGGCATAGTTGCCGTTCAGATAGGCAATATGGCCGTAATAATAGCTTGCCGGGGCGTAGTAAATGGATTCGGGATCCTGTATTTGTCTGAACAGAGGTGCTGCCTCGCTCAGGTTTTCAAGCATGAAATGACTGTATCCCAGCTTAAA
>SLEW01000298.1 GCA_007124575.1 Bacteroidales bacterium
ACCTATATGGTTCAGCAATCTGAGTCCGGCAATGCCGATATGTTCCATAATCCTCTTTTCTTGACGGGGCCCGGCAAGCGACCCGGGGCGGATAAACACCCTGCGGGAAAAGTCCAGCTGCTTTAGATCCTCTTCCAACTCGCCCTTCATGCGGAGATAAAACATGCGTGACCCGGCATTGGCTCCGGCAGACGAAACCAGAACCAGATCTTTGATGTTATTGGCAGCTGCGGCCTCGGCAACACGATACTGATAGGTGTGATCTACCTTGTACTGAGCCTTTTTACCCCCGGCCCTGGCACGTGTGGTACCCAGACAAAGATACAGGAAATCTCCCCTGACCAGATCTGCCCAGCTTGCAGGATCATCAAAATTAATGAGATGCTCTTTAAGCTTCGGATGACTGACCCCAGTGTTTCGCCGCGTCAACACAGCGACTCCGGTAAAACGCTCATCTTTAAGTATCTCGTCTAAAAGATGTGACCCAACAAGACCTGTGGCGCCAATGATAACTGCTTGCATCATGTGTTTATAATTTGATTAAACCGGTCAGATGCCTGTCCCGCTCATGCGTGGAGAGCTCGCCATGCAATAATCATCGTCGTGTTTGTCAATGCGTTTGGCATGGCTCGGTTCAGGGCGCAGAACGAAGAACACAAAACCCTCTTAACCCGGCAACACTTTACCTCAATTCAAATTGCCCTATCTTTGCAAAGATACACAATGACAGATGTCTTTAACGCCTGAAGAGATAAAAGCATTCCTCGAGGAGAAGGCCGACCAGTATAACCGGCCGGATTTTATTCCTGCTGACCCTATCTCCACCCCTCATAACTATTCCCTGAAAGAAGACATAGAGATTGCCGGCTTTATTACAGCTACCCTTGCATGGGGAAAGAGAGAAACCATTGTGCGGAATGCCGCACGCCTGATGACGATGATGGGCGAAAGCCCCTATGATTTTGTCATGAGCCATCGGGAGGATGACTTGCACAAACTGGATAACTTCGTGCACAGAACTTTCCAGGGAACCGATGCCAGGTATTTTGTAAAGGCATTAAACCACATCTATAATAACCAAGGCGGAATGGAGCAAGTTTTTGCCAGGGCATCTTCAAAAGAGTCTGTAATTCCAGGAATAATCCATTTTCATCAACAGTTCTTCAGCATCCCGCACCCGCCACGAACGCAAAAGCATGTCTCCAACCCAGCCAAAGGGTCGCCGGCCAAAAGAATAAACATGTTTCTTCGCTGGATGGTGAGAAAAGATAAGTGCGGCGTCGATTTTGGCATCTGGAGCAAGCTAAACCCGGCACAACTTTCATGTCCGCTCGACTTGCACTCTGGCAATGTGGCCAGGAAGCTGGGATTAATCTCTACACGCCAGAATAACCTGAAATCCCTTCAGGAACTGGATACTGCTCTCCGCAAAATGGATCCGCACGACCCGGCTAAATACGATTTCGCCCTCTTTGGACTGGGTATCTTCGAAAAATTCTAAAAACCACCACGGAGTCGTTCACTATCGGACAAGGGATGTATGTGTACGGACACCTTTGGCCTTAGTCATATTGTTTATTTCGCTGATTATAAGTCACTAAATTAGCAGGGCACGTATATTGATGCAGTTTCTTATAGTCGTTTTAAGCTGGCATTAAGCACGGGTAAGCACGGAACCCGCCTTTTGAACATGTTGACATAACATAAAAACATGAATTGGCACCCTGCCTAAACGCGACCAAACACAACGCATTCAATAACAGCCTATAAACCAATTACACACATAAACAATTATAAAATGGCAAAACAAGTATTGATGAAAATGTTGATCCTGGTTGCTACCGGGACGATGTGTTTTTCCGCACACGCTGAGCTGCCAAGGCGCGCCTATTTGGGACTACAGGTTGAAGATGTGTCTGATTCTATTGCCTCTGTGTATGGCTTACCGGATGCGGCCGGGGTGTATGTGGAGGCTGTGAGAGAAGGCGGAACCGGAGCAGTCCTTGACATACTCAAGGGTGATATTATCCTGAAAATCAATGATAAAAAGATGGATTCATCAGATGCCCTTGTGCAATTTGTCAGCTATCTCCGGAAAGGTGATCATGTGACCGTCGAATATATCCGCAAGGGGAAAAGAGAGGTTACAGAAGGAAGCATGAAAGGTTTTCCGGAAGAAACGTCACCATATGCCCGTGTAATCTACGATCAATTTCCCTTCGATGGCGGAAGTGTGCGCACAATCATTCACAGGCCGGAAGGTGAGGGCCCGCATCCAGCGGTCTTTTTCGTTCAGGGGTATCCCTGTGCGTCCATTGATAATATGGTTGAGCATCATCCATATGAAAAGCTCTTACAGGGTTTCAGCAAAAAAGGCTATGTGGTGATAAAAACAGAAAAGGCAGGAATGGGCGATGCACGAAGCAATACAGACTGTGCCGACATGGGCCTGTTTAATGAGACAGCACTTTTTAGCGCATCATACAATAAACTGAACCGTTATGATTTTATTGACCTCCACAACGTATATATTTTCGGACATTCGATGGGAGGTATCCAGGCACCTATGATGGAAACGGATTTTAACCCCCGCGGCATTATTGTATTCGGTACAGCCGTGCGTCCATGGTTTGAATACTTCATAGAACAAACCCGTATCCAGCG
>SLEW01000232.1 GCA_007124575.1 Bacteroidales bacterium
CTCCGTGACGAGTTGCATGAACAGGTTAAAAAAAGCATAAAAAAAGGGGCAACATGCCTTACGGGCGGCGAAATACCAGAACAAAAGGGTGCCTGGTATCCTCCAACTGTGCTTACGGACGTTAAACCGGGCATGCCGGCCTATGACGAAGAGCTTTTCGGACCTGTGGCCGCCATTATTACAGCCAGGGATGAAGCCGATGCCATCCGCATCGCCAATGATACTGTATTTGGACTGGGGGCAGCCGTCTTTACCCAACACGCAGACCGCGGACGACAAATCGCCGAAAAAGGCCTGAATGCCGGTTGCTGCTTTGTGAACGACTTCGTGAAGTCTGATCCCCGCCTGCCTTTTGGGGGCATCGGCGACAGCGGCTACGGACGTGAATTATCCTACCTCGGCATCCGCGAGTTCACCAACATCAAAACGGTATTTGTGAAATAACAAAAATCACGGCGGCTGTCAGACCTGTTATTCTTTCAGTTTTGTCAGCAGCGTGATGGCTTCCTCTTGCTTTTTTACCGCGTAGTTGGCGGCGGTTTGCCACAGTCCCACCTTGATTGACCACGCATGATCAGGCATGGTCTGAAAGAGCAGCTCATCTGACCAGCCTGCACCGATAGAAAGAATAAAATCATACTCCTTTCGATCGAGCCAGTGCATGGCCAGTTCTCCTTTATTGATACCGGCATTGCTTACCTCGATGACCTTGCTGCCATGAAGCACATGGGCACTAATATTGGTGGTAATGGAAAGCAGGTGGTCATTTACCTCTCTTACCAGCTGTGAGGCCTGCTCCACATCAGCTTTGTGATAATGCCATGCCACCGAATAGTCACGTTCCTGAACATAGGATCCGGGCAGCCGGTCGGTATACATTTCGAGGATAGGCAATACTTCCTCTTTCCATTCGGAAGACAAGGGTTTAAGCAGGTGCCAGTCGCGTGCTCCGGCCTCACGTATCCAGGATCCGTGCTCGGCAGTGAGGTTCAACGGCAGGTCACCCAACCACTCTTCAAGCTCATCCTTACCACGTCCGCTGATGATCACGATGTCAGTCTGTGTCTGGGCATCAAGGTTCGCAAGCAGCCTGAGCAGCGCTTCCGGTGGCTCGGCAGATGATGGATATCTGGAATAAGGCACAAGGGTACCGTCGTAATTTACGATTATGATCCGGCTTTTTGCCTGCTGATAATCTTTCTGTAGCCTAGCAATGAGTTTAGGGGTGAGCAGCTTCCTACTGGCCCCATCCTTCGACATACTGCTGCTTTCCAGCAGGCTGTCAACAAAGTCGGTAGCCCACTTGGTCACATCATATCGCTTCAAGCGCTTCTGCATGATCTTATTACCCCTGATCTGATCTTTTACAGGAGTCTCGAGCGCTTCTGCTATGGCATCCGCGATCTCATCAATACTGTTCGGATTGATGACCACCGATTCACTGAGCTCTTTGGCTGCACCGGTAAACTCGCTCAGGATCAGCACGCCTTTCTGATCCCTCAGGGAGGCAATATACTCTTTGGCTACCAGGTTCATGCCATCACGAAGGGGCGTAAGCAGGGCTGCATCGCTCATCCGGTACTGTGCGATCAGCTCTTTATGTGGCAATGAAGTATACTGGTAGATTACCGGTGTCCAGATCATGCTGCCATAACGGCCATTGATCTTTCCAACCAGCTCATCCAGCTGACTTTTGATCTTACGATAGGCTCCTACGCCTGTTCGGGAGGGCACTACTATCATGTTGAGACAAACCTTACCCTGATACTCCGGGTATTTATTCAGGAACATCTCAAAACCCTTCAAACGGTTCACAATACCTTTGGAATAGTCAAGCCTGTCAACAGAGAGAACCACCCGGCAGTCCTGATGTCCGGGTTTTTTCTCGTCAAAAGGCGAAACATCCATCTCATTAAATTTTTTGAAATCTATTCCCATGGGGAAGGTATTCACCTCTGCGGTATGATCGGGCATGGATACCTTGCCCATATGGTTTTCCCTGCCTGAAATACGCAGGACACAACGCAGAAAGTGTTGTGTGTAGTCGTGAGTATGGAAACCGACCAGATCGGCACCCAGAAGGCCCTCCAGGATGGCTCCCCGGCTATGTTTATGAAGCATGCGATACATCTCATAGGACGGAAACGGGATGTGCAGGAAAAATCCAATGGGATTATCTACCTTCTCCCGAAGGAGCGCTGGCAGCAACATCAGGTGATAATCGTGCACCCAGATGATGTCGTCCTCTCTGATCTCTTTAAGCAGCTCATCCCTGAACAACTCATTCATGCGTTTATATTCATACCAGAAGTCCAGGTTAAAGTGGGCAAAGTTTGGAAAATAGTGGAAGAGCGGCCATAGGGTCTTGTTGCAGAAGCCCAGGTATACCTTATCCATCAACTCTTTGTCGAGAAACACCGGGGAGGCGTTGAATTCTTTCTGCACCTTCTCCCTCACATGCTCCTCATCTTCTTTGGCTATGTTGGTGCCCGGCCATCCCATCCAGACATATTCCTTAATCTTTCCTTTATCCTTTCCGAGGGATGCAAGATAGTCGCTCAGTCCGGACACCAGTCCGCCGGCACTTTTTTCCATGATAAACTCACCATTCTTTTTTGTTACGGATACCGGTAACCGGTTGGATACAATTAATA
>SLEW01000217.1 GCA_007124575.1 Bacteroidales bacterium
ACACCCATGACGATGAATTTGCATTCATCGTAGGGGCATCGGGCCGGCAGGCATGGTTTGCCTCGGATCAGGAAGGAGGTTACGGGCAATCAGACCTCTACACTTTTGAGCTTTATGAAGAGGTGAGGCCGGATCCTGTTACGTTTATGAAAGGCATCGTATCAGATCATGATACGGGCGAGCCTTTAAAGGCTAAATTCGAACTGCTCCGTGTGGCAGACGGCGAGGTGATCATGGAGGCAGCTTCCGATGCTGTGGATGGGTCCTTTCTTGTAGCTCTTCCCACCGATAAAAACCTTGCCCTGAACGTTTCCAGGGAGGGCTACCTGTTTTTTTCCGAACACTTCAGCTATGAAGGCTTGCGTAAGGCTACTGATCCCTATGTCCGGGATATCCGCCTGCTTCCTGTGCGAGAGGGTGAAGCAGTAGTATTGCGCAATATTTTCTTTGAAACAGACAGTTATGAGCTGAAAGATACATCACAGGCTGAACTGGAAAAATTATTGCATTTTTTGCAGACCAATCCGGATCTGGAAATTGAGATCAGCGGCCATACCGACAGCCGGGGGTCTTATGCTCATAACAAGGAGCTGTCGGAAAACCGGGCGCGAAGTGTGCGTAACTATCTTGCAGATCAAGGCATACCGGGAAAACGGATTCACTACAGGGGCTATGCCGACACCAAACCCATAGATACTAATGAAACCCCCGAAGGCCGGGCCAACAACAGACGCACGGAGTTTGAGGTTGTGAACAGCAAAGGCGAAAGCCCGGATGAAGACCAATAAATCCTTCCGGGTTGCGATAAGCCTAGGCAACACAGGAGCCTGGCCGTTGTTGATAATTATTTCTGCGATTTTTGTTGTTCCCATATCGTGTATTGATTAATTTTGAAGCATGGAAAATAAGGAGCAGAAAGTGCGTGAAAGCACCCGGGGTAAAAACAAGAAGGTTTTTTATTCCCTTGATTATTCGGATCATGGACGAGTGCCACCCCAGGCCATTGACCTGGAGGAAGCTGTGTTGGGTGCCATCATGCTCGAGCAGAATGCGCTTACCAATGTGGTGGATCTTCTTAAACCCGAAGTGTTTTATAAAGAGGCACATCAGAAAATATTCGCTTCTATCCACGACCTGTTTTCCACTGCCCAGCCAGTAGATATCCTGACAGTTACCGAAGCATTAAAAAAGAAGGGTGAGCTGGATATGGTGGGAGGGGCTTATACTATCTCCATGCTGACCAATCGCGTGGCAAGCTCCGCCAATGTTGAGTATCACGCCCGAATCCTGCTGCAGAAACATTTACAGCGGGAGCTCATCCGTATAAGTTCAGAGATCATCAAAGACTCCTACGAAGACACCAAAGATGTTTTTGACATCCTCGATAATGCGGAGAAGGATCTTTTTGCCGTTAGTGAGACCAACCTGCGACGCAGCTATGACGACATGCACTCCCTGGTCAGGGAAGCGATAAAACAGATTGAAGGGGCAAAAGACCAGGAAGGTCATATCACAGGTATCCCCAGCGGTTTCTCTGACCTTGACCGTGTTACGGCAGGCTGGCAGCGCTCTGACCTTGTCGTCCTGGCAGCACGCCCCGGCATGGGTAAAACCGCTTTTATCCTTTCCATGGCTCGCAACATGGTCGTGGACTTCAAAAAGCCCGTCGCGGTATTTTCACTCGAGATGTCTGGTGTACAGTTGGTAACACGCTTGATAGCGAGCGAATCAGAGCTCGCAGCAGATAAACTCAGACGAGGCCAGCTTGAACAGTATGAATGGGAGCAACTGAACTCCCGGTTGGCAGCCCTTACCGATGCACCCCTGTTTATTGACGATACGCCTGCACTCTCCATATTTGAACTCAGGGCCAAATGCCGGCGCCTCAAAGCACAACATAATATCCAATTGGTGGTGGTTGACTACCTGCAGCTGATGACATCCGGCTCAGATAACCACCGCGGTAACAGAGAACAGGAGATAAGCAACATCTCCCGATCCATGAAAAGTCTGGCCAAGGAACTCGACATACCGGTAATCGCAATCTCGCAGCTTAGCCGTGCTGTGGAAACCCGTGGAGGATCAAAAAGACCTATCCTGTCAGACCTCCGGGAGTCAGGCGCCATCGAGCAGGATGCAGACATGGTACTCTTCATTTACAGACCTGAATATTACCAGATCACCGAAGATGAACAGGGCAACTCAACCGAAGGCCTGGCCCAGCTTATCATCGCAAAACACCGTAATGGTGCACTAAAAGACATTGATCTGCGTTTTATTCAAAACTTTGCAAAGTTCACTGAATACGAATCAGGAGACTATAGCATGGGTGGAGACCTGAAACCTTCGGATTCGTTCGACGATGAAGCCAACACCTTCACCATCCCATCCAAAATGAATGACGACATGGATGATGACGATGTGCCCTTCTGATTAAATGGTCAGCTTTGCTCCTTTTGAACATTTTTGCATGTTTTTTGCTTATAACAGAAAACAAGGGTTTTATTTGCCGGCTGCCAGCAACAGCTGACATACATATTTAATTATTTGATAAAATTGTGTAACAATATGCGGTACCTGTTTGCCTTTCTTTTTTTCTTTGTGTCCATAACCTCTTACGGAGCACAGATCCTTATACCCATGGACGACTCCCAGCGTAACCATCTCAAAGCTTATGGCATCGCCTACCATGTGCTTACCTATGATATAGAAGTGAGCTGGCTGCTTAATTACCGGGGCGGCAGCTTTATGTTCGACCATCATCGTGAATTTGAGGAAGAGCTTACTGTTCGTGGCGTGAACTATGAAGTGATTGCTGACGTGCAGGCAGCAGGTATTCTTCGTGAGATAGCCGACCCCGAGGTAAACAAAGACGAAATACGCCTGCACAAAGTACCCCGAATAGCTGTGTATACCCCGCCAAACAGCTTGCCCTGGGATGATGCGGTGACGCTTGCCCTGACATATGCAGAAATCCCCTACGATGAAGTGTATGATGAAGAGGTGCTGTCGGGTATATTGCCCGTATATGACTGGCTGCACCTGCACCATGAAGATTTTACGGGCCAGTTTGGCAAGTTCTGGCTTGCCTTTCGCAATGCCGATTGGTATAAGGAGGATGTAAGACTTGCTGAGGAAACAGCACGCCGTATGGGCTATGACGAAGTGGCTGACCTGAAGCTGGCGGTGGCAAAAAAAATACGCGATTTTGTGGATGGTGGCGGCTATATGTTTGCCATGTGTTCAGCCCCCGAAAGTATCGATATCGCCCTTGCTGCTGAGGGCGTAGACATACTGCATGAAGTATATAATGGCAGACCGCCTGATCCGGATGCACAGGAAAGATTAGACTTTTCCAGGACTTTCGCCTTCGAAAACTTTACCATCGTACCTGATCCGGCTATCTATGAAAAATCAAATATTGATGTGCCCAAGACGGGCAGAAACGAAAATACAGACTTTTTCACCCTGTTTGAGTTTTCAGCCAAGTGGGATCCTGTCCCCTCCATGCTGACACAAAACCATGAAATGGTCATCAAGGGTTTCATGGGGCAAACTACGGCATTCAGAAACGGAGTCATCAAGCCTACCGTGACCATCATGGGAGAAAACAGGTCTAAAGACGAAGCCCGGTACATACATGGCTCCAGAGGTGATGGTACCTTTACTTTTTTGGGTGGTCATGATCCTGAAGATTACAGGCATCACGTGGGTGACCCCCCAACAGACCTGGACCTCTTTCCTAATTCGCCAGGTTACCGGCTGATATTGAATAATGTACTTTTCCCGGCGGCAAAGCAGGAACCCCTAAAGACTTTCATGCCAAAGAAATAGCAGATTCGCAACCTGTTTCTATTTCCTGCACGTCGTCTTCTTTTTATAAGTCATGAAGGCATAAGGATATTTGTTTTTTTCATCCGCTTCGTGTTCTTCCATTTCAATGAGTTCCCATTTTTCAGGGTCTATTTCAGGGAAAAAAGCATCTCCCTCGAACTTGGCAAATATCCTGGTTATATACATGCGACGGGCATGATAAAGGTCCATGGTTTGTTTGTAAATTTCGGAGCCACCTGCGACAAAAACTTCTTTTTCATGTTTAACCATTTTGATGGCATCCTTCACGGTGGGTGCCACCTCTTCTCCCTGTGCATCGTAATTTTCCTGTGAGGTTACTACAATGATCTTCCTGCCTTTAAGGGGCTTGCCTATTGATTCAAATGTCTTCCTGCCCATGATAAGTGTGTGACCCATGGTCAGCTCCTTAAAATGTTTGAGGTCGGCGGGCATATGCCAGATCAGCCTGTTTTCGCTGCCAATCACGTTATTGTTCGCTACTGCAGCAATAAGGGATAGTTTCATAAGGGCGGATGCATTGGTTAGTAATTTGTCAGGTTTCTTATTGGACGTGCTTGCTGCTATACAGCAACAGGTGCTGTGATATGCGGATGGGGATCATATCCTGAAAGCTCAAAATCGGCAAACCGGAAACTGAAAATGTCAGATATATCCGGGTTAATTTTCATTTTGGGAAGCGGCCTGGGTTTTCTGCTGAGTTGCAGGCGGGCCTGATCAAGGTGGTTAAGATAGAGGTGTACGTCGCCAAAGCTATGGATGAACTCGCCGGGTTCAAGCTGGCATACCTGTGCCACCATCATGTTAAGCAAGGCATAGGAAGCTATGTTGAAAGGTACGCCCAGGAAAATATCAGCACTTCGCTGGTACAGCTGTAATGAAAGCTTGCCGTTGGCTACATAAAACTGAAAAATCACATGGCAGGGTGGGAGTGCCATGCTGTCAAGCTGTCCAACGTTCCACGCGCTTACCATCAGTCGTCGTGAATCAGGATTATGCTTTATCTGTTCGATCACATCGCTTATCTGGTCAACGGTGCCTTTGTTCGTTGGCCAGCTTCGCCATTGAGCTCCGTACACCGGCCCCAGATCGCCGGCCTCGTCGGCCCATTCATTCCAGATGGATACCCCATTGTCATTGAGGTATTTGATGTTGGTATCGCCGTTAAGAAACCACAACAGTTCATGAATAATAGACCGGAGGTGCAGTTTTTTTGTGGTAACCACGGGAAAGCCCTGGCTGAGGTCAAAACGCAACTGGTGGCCAAAGACACTAAGGGTGCCTGTACCTGTCCGGTCACTCTTTCTGACCCCTTTGTGCAGTATATGGTCTAAAAGGTGTAAATACTGTTGCATAATTGGTGTTTTAAGGAGCTTTCATCATGAACCTCAGTTGATTTTTTATATCTGTTGTGTTGGAAATGAGCATCAACCTAAAATCATTCCCACGATTGTTGCGCTCATCAGGCCTGCAAGTGTTCCGCCCAGTAAGGCTCTCATGCCAAACCTTGACAGCAGCACCTTTCTTGACGGGGCCAGGGAGCCTATTCCTCCGATCTGGATGCCGATACTGGCAAAATTGGCAAAGCCACAAAGCAGATATGTAGCCATGATGATGGATTTGGGGTCTGCAAAAGCGTCGGCTTCCTGAAGTTCAGCCAGGCTCACATATCCTATAAACTCGGTCATGATAATTTTCTCACCCAGAAGCCTTCCTACCAGCGTGATGTCTGGCAGGCTTACACCGATGAGCCACATGATCGGGGCAAAGGTATATCCCAGGATGAACTGAAGGCTGAGGCTATCATAGCGTCCGTCTGTCACTTCAGCGATCAGGGGGTTCAGATTTGCCATGTCGCCGATATACCCTACAATGTAGTTAAACATGGCGATAAAGGCAATGAATACCAGCAGCATGGCTGCCACGTTGGCTGCCAGGCGCAGACCTTCTCCTGCGCCGTTGGTGATGGAGTCAAGTACATTATCGCCGATACGGTCGCGGGAGATGTCCATGCTCTTGTCTATCTCTTCTGTCTGTGGGTAAAGGATCTTTGACAATACTACTGCTCCGGGAGCGGCCATGATGGATGCCGCAAGGAGGTGTTGGGCGAACATCAGCCGTTGCACCGGGTCATCCCCGCCAAGGAAGCTGATATATGCTGCCAGTACGCCACCGGCAAGGGTAGCCATGCCGCCCGTCATCACAAGGAGGATCTCTGACTTTGTCATGTTTGGCAGGTAGGCCTTGATCATCAGGGGTGATTCGGTCTGTCCCAGGAAAATGTTACCTGCCACAGAAAGGCTTTCAGCTCCTGATAGCCGCATGACTTTTGTCATGAGCCAGGCCATGCCAAATACTATTTTCTGGATAATCCCCAGGTAAAACAGGAGGCTTGTGAGTGCCGAGAAGAAAATGATGGTGGGAAGCACCTGGAAAGCAAAAATGTATCCAAAGCGGTCGGTGTCAAGGAAGCCTTCAAACAGAAAGTCGGTTCCCGCCTTGGTAAAATCCAGGATAACTACAAAGAAAGAACCGATGGCCTCGAAAAAGAACTGCACTGCCGGCACCTGAAGGACGCCAAAGGCCAGAAGTATCTGTACCGACAAGCCAATGCCCACCACACGCCAGGAGATGGCTTTTCGGTTAGCGCTGAACAGGTAGGCGATCCCTATCAGCACAAACATACCCAGCAGGCCTCGTACAAGCGACATAAAGCCAAAGGCATATTCGTGCACATCAACCGGGGTATATTTAAGGGTATAGCGGTATTCCTCATCGAGGAGTACCAGCTTATCGCTCGTCAGCTCCTCTATGATAAAAACAAGCGGCTGCTCATCACCCTTAAGGCTTTCTTCTGTATGCCTGGCAACCATTTCCCCCTCGTAGTAATAGTATAATAGAGGGGTGCCGTTTTCAACACTGTATACAATTGAATCCACTTCCGTGGTGATCTCGGTAAGTTCCGGCAGCAGTCGCAGCGTGTCGGCATCGCGGCTCCAGCTGCCACGCGTTTTAATATCAAGAAATTCCGAATCCAGAGAAAAGGTTTTTTCCTCATCGGTTTCAGTCATGGTAAGCGTATCGCCGGGAGCCAGATCCACCTCGTGGCCTGTTTCCCTGTCTTCTGCATGTTCAAATGACCAGACTTTAGCGAGATCCGGCAAGCCTTCCTGTGCGCCACCGGCATCACAGGCACTGAAAAAAATCAACGGCGTAAAAACCAATAATACCAATCTGAAAAGCGTAAGTTTCTTTCCCATTCGTGTAAGATTGAAAGATAAATTAAATAAAAGACATGAATACCTATTCCTTGTTGCGTTTTCTTTTGTTTATCTCGTCGCGGATCACGGAAGCCCTTTCATAGGCTTCAGCGTCGATAGCTTCCATCAGTTTTTTCTCCAGTTCTTTGAGGGTCATATGGCTGTATTCTGCCGATGCACCTGATGGTTCACTCTCCGGGTCACTTTCTGTGCTTTTGCCGGGGGCACCTTCCAATGATTCGTCACCTTCCTGCATGACAATTCCGGCAGCATCAAGGATGTTTTCATAGGTGTATATGGGGCATTTAAATCGGACGGCAATGGCTACGGCATCTGAGGTGCGTGAGTCTATCTCGACCTCTTTGATGCCATCAAAGCAGAGAAGCTTGGCATAGAAGATCCCTTCACTGAACTTATAAATGATCACTTCAGTTACGGAGACATTAAATGTGGTGGCGAAATTTTTGAACAGGTCGTGGGTGAGTGGCCTGCTGGGTTTCATCTTTTCCAGCTCGATGGCGATGGCTTGTGCCTCAAAGCTGCCGATGATAATGGGAAGTCGTCTTTTTTGTCCTTCTTCCCCAAAAATGAGAGCATAGGCACCTGATTGCGATTGGCTGTAAGAAATTCCGAGGATCTCCAGTTTTATTTTCTTCATAAGCAACTTCCTTCAAAGAATGGCAAATCAATTCATCAACAACTTCTATAAATAACAAAAATACGTATTTTTATCAAACACACTGCAGGCTTTTGCTTGGCAAGCCGTGTTTTGTTGCTTGTATAGTTTCTGTATAGTTTGTTGATGGCCCATGATGGTCGGGGTTCTGCGCTTTATAAAAAAAATTGCCTATTTCCTTGTCTTTGGAAAAAGATTAATACTTAAATTTGCCGTCATTGATTGTAATTTATCATTTTAATTAATCTGTAAAAAGAAAAAAATGCCTTCAATTTTTTGGTTAGTTCCTATTAGCTCAGTATTGGCGTTGGGCTTTGCATGGTACTTTTTCAGGAACATGATGCGTGCTGATGAGGGCACGGACATGATGAAAAAGATTGCCGAGCACGTGCGGCAAGGTGCATCGGCCTATTTACGGCAGCAGTACAAAGTGGTAATCATCGTGTTTATAGTCATCACGGTGATTTTTTCTTTTTTGGCCTACGGCTTAGGGGTTCAAAATCAATGGGTGCCTTTTGCCTTTATAACCGGCGGCTTTTTTTCAGGCTTAGCCGGTTTTTTTGGCATGAAAGCGGCCACCTATGCTTCTGGCAGGGTGGCAAATGCCTGCCGTACTTCCCTAGATGGCGGTCTCAGGCTTGCTTTTCGCAGTGGTGCTGTGATGGGCCTGGTCGTAGTGGGTCTGGTGCTGCTCGACATTTCCGCATGGTTTATTATTTTGAACAGTTTTATTCCGGAAATGGAACCCGGGTTTAAGCTGATGACCATCACGGCAATCATGCTGACTTTTGGCATGGGCGCCTCAACCCAGGCGTTGTTTGCACGTGTCGGCGGCGGTATTTATACCAAAGCTGCAGACGTGGGAGCTGACCTGGTGGGAAAGGTGGAAGCCGGTATCCCTGAGGATGATCTGCGCAACCCGGCCACCATCGCCGACAATGTGGGCGACAATGTGGGCGATGTGGCAGGTATGGGTGCTGACCTGTTTGAGTCCTTTGCCGCCTCCATCCTGGCAACCGCCCTCCTCGGCGCCGCTGCCTTCATGGGGCCTGACCTGCTTCACATGCAGTTTAATGCCGTGATTGCCCCCATGCTTATTGCTGCAACCGGTACCCTTCTTTCCATCCTGGGCGTGTTTATGGTACGTACCCGCGAAGGTGCCACCCAGAAACAACTGCTACGGTCGCTTGGTTTTGGTGTAAACATGAGCGCAGCGCTTATCGTGGTCGCCTCATTTTTTATTTTGTATTTTCTTCAACTGCCCAACTTCCTTGGGATATGGGGCTCCATCGTGGTAGGCCTGCTTGCAGGGATAGGGATTGGACAATCTACCGAATATTTCACAGCCTCCGCATATAAGCCTACCCGGAAAATTGCCGAGTCGGCCCAAACAGGCTCTGCCACGCTTATCATCAGTGGCGTGGGCACCGGCCTGGTATCCGCTGCCGTGCCACTATTTATCATAGTAGTGGCTATCACCCTGTCTTTCTTGTTTGCGACCGGATTCACTTTTGACCTGGGAAGCCTGAACATTGGTCTTTATGGTATCGGAATATCCGCCGTTGGCCTCCTGTCAACACTGGGTATTACCCTGGCAACAGACGCCTATGGTCCTATCGCAGACAACGCCGGTGGCAATGCCGAAATGTGTGGCCTGGGCGAAGAGGTAAGAAGCCGTACAGATGCCCTGGATGCGCTTGGTAACACCACAGCAGCTACAGGCAAAGGCTTTGCCATAGGGTCTGCAGCACTCACCGCATTAGCCCTGTTGGCATCTTACTTCGAAGAGGTGCGTATGATGTTTGTCAAATTCCTCGATATGCCGGATGCCCTGATCAACAACATACCTGCCATGGAAGCCGAATTCATGGACTTTGTGCACCACTACGAGGTTAACCTCATGAACCCTAAAGTGATCGTGGGTGTCTTGCTGGGTGTGATGGCCGTGTTCCTGTTCAGCGGCCTTACCATGAATGCCGTAGGACGAGCAGCCCAGAAAATGGTAGATGAAGTACGCCGCCAGTTCGCCACCATGCCGGGTATCATGGAAGGTACCACAGAACCTGATTATGCCCGCTGTGTGCATATCTCCACAAAAGGAGCACAACGCGAAATGTTGCTTCCTTCATTGATTGCTCTTCTGATCCCTGTACTGGTAGGTCTCATTTTTGGAGTTCCCGGCGTATCCGGACTTTTGCTGGGTACGATTTCAAGCGGCTTTGCCCTGGCCATATTTATGGCTAACGCCGGAGGCGCATGGGATAATGCCAAAAAATATATTGAGGAAGGACATTATGGCGGCAAAGGCTCAGAAAGCCACAAAGCTTCCATCACCGGAGATACTGTGGGAGACCCCTTCAAAGATACATCTGGCCCCAGCCTGAATATCCTCATTAAACTTATGGTGATGGCCTCCGTGGTCACCGTCGGCGTGGCCGTAGCATAC
>SLEW01000061.1 GCA_007124575.1 Bacteroidales bacterium
GTATTCTTTTCCAGTGCTTCCTCGATGAACGCGAAAGACGACAGGGGTTCAGCTTTCCCTTTGATAACGGCCACCGTGTGCTCATAATGCCCGGATGGCTTTCCGTCGACAGTCCTGATGGTCCAGCCGTCTTTTCCCTGCACCACAAAACGTTTCCCCATGTTGATCATTGGCTCGATGGCAACAACCAGGCCTTCCCTGATTTTTTCCCCTGACCCCTTCTTGCCATAGTTAGGCAATTCGGGAGGCTCATGAAGATTTTTTCCGACGCCATGCCCAACGAGTTCACGCACCACTGAATAACCTGCATCCTCAGCCACTTTCTGAACAGACCAGGAAACATCCCCAAGCGTATTCCCAATCTTTAAATGCTCAATCCCGGTCATCAGACATCGATGGGTGATTTCCAGCAGGCGTTTTTTTTCGGGGCTTATTTCACCTATCGCATAGGTGTAAGCCGAATCACCATAGTAACCATTCATCAACACTCCGCAGTCTATGGAAACAATGTCTCCTTCCTTCAGGATCCTTGTACCAGGAAAACCGTGTACTACCACCTCATTAGGTGAAATGCACAGGGAATAAGGGAATCCCTGGTATCCCTTGAAAGCAGGTACAGCGGCATGGTCCCTGATGAAGTTTTCAGCTATCTGGTCCAACTCCAGGGTACTGATGCCCGGTCTGATATGCCTGGCTATCTCTCCATGGGTTCTTGCAACAAGTAAAGAACTTTCGCGTATACAATCAATCTCTTCTTTCGTCTTGTAATGAATCATTCTCACAATGGTTTAGCCAGTCATGCCTATTGGTGACGAACGGCCTTTTATGCGGCCAGACTTGGTCAGGCCATCATAATGACGCATCAGGAGGTGACTCTCAATTTGCTGCAACGTGTCCAGCACCACACCTACCATAATGAGCAGAGATGTGCCGCCGAAAAACTGCGCAAACTGTGCTGTAACGCCCATGATCGACACCAGCGCCGGCATTATGGCAACAAAAGCCAGAAACAGGGAACCAGGCAGGGTGATTCTCGACATCACATTATCAATAAACTCGGCAGTTCGCTTACCTGGCTTTACACCCGGAATAAAACCGCCGTTTTTCTTCATGTCTTCTGCCATCTGGTTGGGGTTCACTGTGATGGCGGTATAGAAATAGGTAAACAGAATAATCAGCACGGCAAAGGTAAAGTTATACCAGAAGCCTGTAAAGTCAGACATGGCAGCAGCAAAGCCACCCAACGCTTCTGAAAACCCGGCAAGTGTGATCGGTATAAACATAATGGCCTGCGCAAAGATGATGGGCATTACACCTGCTGCGTTCACCTTAAGCGGAATATACTGTCTTACACCACCATACTGTCTGTTTCCAACCACACGCTTGGCAAACTGCACGGGTATACGCCGCTGTCCCTGCACCAGAAGTATAACCAGGACCACCACGGTCATCAGAATGATGAGTTCGGCAAGAAACACTACAAGGCCTCCTCCGGCAGCTTCCATACGCGCAACAAACTCAAAGCCGAGGGCATTGGGCAATTGCGCAATGATACCGATCATGATGATCAGTGAAATCCCGTTTCCAATACCTCTTTCAGTAATCCTTTCACCCAGCCACATAACAAACATCGTACCTGAGATGAGTATGATCACCGAAGATATGTAGAAGTAGAGTGTAGGCCCTTCCGGGGTAAACGGGGCAACAGCTGTTGGACCTACCTGGCTTACCAGGTTGGCAAGGTATGCCGGTGCCTGGGCCGCCGTGATAAAAACGGTAAGGTAACGTGTGATCTGATTGATCTTTTTCCTTCCGCTGTCTCCTTCCTTTTGAAGACGCTGGAAATAGGGCACGGCAACACTAAGAAGCTGAATTACAATGGATGCACTGATATAGGGCATGATACCCAGGGCGAAGATAGAAGCATTGGCAAATGCTCCACCCGAAAACATGTTCAGGAGACCCAGCAAACCCTCCTGCGTTTGCTCCTGCAGCTGGGTAAGTTGTGCCGGATCAATACCAGGCAGGACTACAAACGAACCCAAACGGTATATCAAAATGATACCCAAAGTGTTTATAATCCGGATCCGCAGATCCTCAATATTATAAATGTTGATTAATGTCTGTATAAATCGTTTCATCCCTGAGGTTTATATCCGGTTAACAGTTCCTCCGTTTGCTTCTATTGCTTTAACAGCGGTTTCGGAAAAGGCATGAGCGCTTACATCGAGCTTTGCTTTCAATTCTCCCTTTCCAAGGATTTTGACCTTTTCATTTTTAGACACCAGTCCATGTTCAATAAGGAGCGTCAGGTTCACTATGCTGAGTCCCTTATCATCGGCAAGCGTTTGAAGGGCGCTCAGGTTGACGGGTTGATACTCAACTCTGTTACGGTTGTTAAAGCCATACTTAGGAAGCCGGCGCGCCAGTGACATCTGCCCACCTTCGAAACCGCTCTTGCGACTATATCCTGAGCGTGACTTCTGTCCTTTATGACCGCGTGTTGCTGTATCACCAGTGCCTCCCCCTTCACCACGGGCAATACGCTTCTTCCGCCTGACAGCTCCTTTTGCCGGTTTAATATTGCTAAGATCCATTGTATTATACAAATTTAAAGATAATGAACAAATCAAAAAAACTA
>SLEW01000297.1 GCA_007124575.1 Bacteroidales bacterium
AAAAGACCTGTGGCGGTGTGCTTGTAATCACTGAAGGGGTATTTGGCATGTCGGGTGACCTGGGCAAGCTGGATGAAATTGTAGCCATGAAGAAAGATTTTAACTTCAGGCTGCTTGTGGATGATGCCCATGGTGTGGGCGTCATGGGTGATACGGGCGCCGGAACGGGCGAGCATCTCGGGGTACAGGATGAGATAGATGTCTTTTTCGGTACGTTTGCCAAAGCCTTTGCTTCCATCGGGGCCTTTGTGGCTGGCCCAAAAGACATTATCACATATCTGATGTATAACATGCGCAGCCAGATCTATGCTAAATCATTACCTATGCCACTGGTAGTGGGTGGCCTTAAGAGACTGGAGCTGATCAGGGAAAAGCCAGAGCTCCGTGAGAAGCTCTGGACCATAGCCAATGCTCTGCAAGACGGACTTAAAAAGCGCGGTTTCAACATCGGAAACACGCAGTCTCCCGTAACACCTGTGGTTCTTAGCGGAGATACCTCTGAAGGCGCTAACCTTACACATGACCTCAGGGAAAACTTCAATATCTTCTGTTCCGTGGTGGCCTATCCTGTCATCCCCAAAGGAATGATCATCCTGCGCCTGATCCCGACAGCAGTGCATACACTGGATGACGTGGAGTACACCCTGGATGCTTTCTCACAGGTTAAAAACAAGCTGGATAAAGGTGCTTATGCCACGGGCAAAATCGTGGATGTCCTGTAATCTGAACATCCTTTCAAACCCATGAACAGTTAGTAAAGCTTTGATCGTTTTACGAGCATGGACATCATAATGTCCTCGTAGCCTTTGTTAATGTCGGCGGGGACAAAATCGATCTTGTATTGCATGCATTTAAGCCGTAAATTATTGAAGTATTCTTTCATTCGCCTGACATAATCTCCTTTAAGGTCGCCGGGGTTTAACCTGACGGTTTCACCGGTTTCCATGTCGACGAAGCGATAGGGTCTGCTTTGAAAATCAAAGCCCAGCTCTTGCTGGCCCTCATATACGTGAAAGAGGATCACTTCATGCTTGTTGTGTTTGAGGTGCTGCAATGCTGAAAATATGTTATCTGCATTGGCTTCATTGTCTATCATATCCGAAAAGATGATCACCAGGGATCTTTTGTGGATCTTTTCTGCCAGCAGGTGAAGCATGTCGGCTGTGTTGGTCCGCTTCTGCTCCCGCGGATCCGGATCCTGATAAAGCTTATCCAGGTGTCCGTAAAGCATTTTATGGTGCACACTGCCTGAGCGGGCGCTGGTATGCAGTTCCGTTTTATCAGAAACCACACTTAGTCCCACGGCATCACGCTGTTTTCTCAGAAGGTACATAATAGCTGCCGCAGACTCAATGGCAAAATCCAGCTTTGTCTGGCTGCGTGATACCTTGTTGCGGCTTCCGAAATGCATGGAAGAGGAGTTATCGATTACAATCTGACAGCGAAGGTTCGTTTCCTCTTCAAAGCGCTTGACAAACAACTTTTCCGTGCGCGCATAGAGTTTCCAGTCAATATGCCTTGTGCTTTCTCCGGGATTGTATATTCGGTGCTCGGCAAACTCAACCGAAAAGCCATGGAAGGGGCTTTTATGCATCCCCGTGATGAATCCTTCTACAACCTGGCGAGCCAGGAGCTCCAGGCTTCCAAAGCGACCTGGTACTTCAGGATCAATTTTTTTTATCAATACAATATAGGTTTTAAAAGCCCCGGCTCTCGTGCCAAAGCTTTCAGGTTATCAAAATCCAACAGATTACAAGATTCAGCTGGTGCCTACAGCAGGTTTTCTATCTTTCCTGTAAGGACAGATTTCGGCACGGCGCCTACCTGCTTATCTGCCACCTCACCATCTTTAAAAAACAATATGGTGGGGATGTTGCGGATTCCATACTTCATGGCTATATCAGGGTTGCTGTCCACATCCACCTTACCTACAACGACTTTGCCCTTGTAATCTTCAGCCAGTTCTGAAACAATGGGGCCAACCATGCGGCAAGGGCCACACCACTCAGCCCAAAAGTCAAGGACAACAGGCTTGTCAGCCTTTAATACGTGCTCTTCAAAATTCGAATCAGTTATTTCCAGTGCCATACATCAAAAAGTTTTTATGTTGCAATCACTACAAAGATAAAAAATTGTCAACTATACAAATTACCAAAAAATCCTAATTAAGCCTTTATTTCTGCTGCCAGACTAAAATCAGACAAGAACGGTCTTACAAAAAAATAAGAAAGCATGCCCGTTACTATAAAACGCTAATTTAAACGGTATTTGACCTCATAATGTTTAAGAAGCTCCTGCAAAAAGCCTACCGGATCAACTTTAACGGTTCGTGATAACATTTCGATGGAATTATTGTCGACCGGATCCATCAGATATATTTTAAGACGCGAACGCCCCTTGTACTTTCCTGCTGTATGTTTGATACGTTCCACGAACGCTTTGTCTATGTCAGCCACGGGAAGATGGAGCAGCAGATCAGATTTATCCTGTTCTACCAGTTCGCTCAGCAGGCTCATGGTTTTTACCCGTAAGTCAACCTGGGCCGGGTTTCTGCGGTTGGGCTGAACCCGGGCTTTTACCAGCACGGTATTCTGGACATCCATGAAGTGCTTCACTTTGAGGTAATCTTCAGCAAAGAGG
>SLEW01000240.1 GCA_007124575.1 Bacteroidales bacterium
AACCAGTGTTATGACCTGGTTTTCCGGGATAACTTAAACTCCCATGAAGCCTGTGTGACACCAGGAAGAGTGTATTAAACGATATTGACTTATGATGCAATACAGAACCGGCGGATTTAACCTTATGCCTGTGGTGGTGAAAAACCTGCTGATTATTAACGGCTTATTTTTTCTGGCAACCATATCACTGGAAACGGCATACCGGGTAGACCTGTTTGAGAAGCTGGGCCTGTTTATGCCCGGATCGCCTTATTTTCAGCCCTACCAGTTTGTAAGCCACATGTTCATGCATGCGAACTTCAATCACATCTTTTTTAACATGTTTGCCTTGTGGATGTTTGGCACCGCGATTGAAAATCTCATGGGCTCCCGCCGCTTTTTGATCTACTACATGATCACCGGTTTAGGGGCAGCATTTCTTCATCTGGGTGTCAACTACATAGAACTTATAAGCTTACGCAATGAGCTCCTGAATGCAGGCCTTTCACCAGCTGAATTAAGGAATTATGTAGAATCCCCGCCCGAAAGGGTACCTTCTGATATCGCAGGCGCCTTGTCGGGCTATATCCGAAAGTTCATCATTCCCACGGTAGGAGCATCTGGCGCGGTATTTGGTTTATTGCTGGCATTTGGAATGTTTTTTCCCAACAGCTACATATACCTCTTTTTTGCCATTCCTATAAAGGCAAAATATTTCGTGATGGCCTATGGAGCGCTTGAACTGTATTTTGGTATAGCTGGACGCCCGGGTGACAACATTGCACATTTCGCACATCTTGGCGGGATGTTGTTTGGCTTCCTGCTGATTCGCTATTGGCGACGTAAAAGACATATCTACTATTAAAGCTCATATGAGATAACCATATGCAACAGTCTATATTTCAGGAAATAAAGAATTTCTTCGTTAGGGGGTCCGTATTGGCCCGCCTTATCGGGGTTAACGTAGCTGTGTTTGTCCTGATAAACCTTATCAGGGTTTTCTTTTTCCTTTGGAACATGGATGGCGCCGGTGATGCCCTGACCCATTGGCTTGGTATTTCATCCAATGTGCATGTTGTACTGCATCGCCCCTGGACCCTGATTACCTATATGTTTCTGCACCTCGACTTCTTCCATATCTTGTTTAACATGGTGGTATTATATGTAGGCGGGCGGCTGTTCAGTGACTTCATTGGCCCTGACAGGCTCACGGCTACTTACCTGATTGGTGGCGTAACAGGGGCCCTGTTTTACATTGCATCCTTTAATATATTTCCCGTTTTTCAGGAGGTTGCCGCTTTTTCGGTCGCCATAGGTGCCTCAGCATCCGTTTTAGCCATCTTTGTTGCCATAGCGGTATACATGCCTAACTACCAGCTACCCCTTCTGCTTCTGGGGCGCATCAGGCTAAAATATATCGCCATCTTTTTTGTGGTGCTTGATGTGATCAGCATAGATCAGGGAAATCCAGGCGGACATCTGGCTCACCTGGGAGGAGCTGCCTGGGGTGCTTTGTATGCCAGCTTGCTCAAAGCCGGTAAGGATCCCGCCCTGGTCATAGGCTTCTATCTTGGAAAAATGGGGGGCCTTTTCAGGAAAAAACCGCGCATGAGAGTAGAATATACCACCAAGCGGCCTGTTTCCGATGATGAATACAATAGGCAAAGAGCTGAGAACAGACAAAAAATGGATAAAATCCTGGACAAAATATCTCAGAGCGGATATGACAGCCTTACCAGGGAAGAAAAGGAGTTATTGTTTAAGATGGGTGATAAGTAACTGTTTCTCTCCCGGAAAGCCATCTCTTACATGGAATTCAAAATCATATCAGACTTTACACCCACGGGAGATCAGCCGGAAGCCATTTCGCAGCTTTCTGAGGGCATCAAAGAGGGTGTGCCTTTCCAGACCTTACTGGGAGTCACCGGATCCGGAAAAACGTTTACCATCGCCAATGTGCTCCAGGAGGTGCAAAGGCCAACATTGGTGCTGAGCCACAACAAAACCCTTGCTGCCCAGCTGTACGGCGAGTTTAAGCATTTTTTCCCGGACAATGCCGTCGAGTATTTTGTTTCCTATTACGATTACTACCAGCCGGAGGCGTACATTCCCACCACGAATACCTACATAGAAAAGGATCTTTCCATTAATGATGAGATTGAGAAGCTCAGGCTGAGTACGACCAGTGCCCTGCTTTCTGGTAGAAGAGATGTGATCGTGGTGAGTTCTGTTTCCTGCATCTATGGTATTGGAAATCCCGATGACTTTAATAAAAACACCATACTGCTTAACGTGGGAGACGTTATGAGCCGTAACCGCCTTCTGCACCGCCTTGTCGGGAGTCTTTACAGCAGGACCACAGCTGAGTTTAAACGGGGTAACTTCAGGGTGCAGGGTGACACTGTAGATGTGTTCCCTGCCTATGCTGACAAGGCAGCACGTATAGTATTCTGGGGCGACGAAATTGAATCGCTGGAGTTCTTTGACCCCGAGACAGGCCGTGCCATGGAAGCCCTGGAGCATCTTACCATTTATCCTGCCAATATTTTTGTGACTTCACCCGACCGGATGAAGGATGCGATAAGAAACATCCAGGACGACCTGGTGGATCAGGCTGCTTTCCTTCGTAACACGGGCAGGCAACAGGAGGCTGAAC
>SLEW01000223.1 GCA_007124575.1 Bacteroidales bacterium
GTCAAAGAGGGTGACAACCAGCATTACCTGGCCACTATTCAGTATATTGAGGATCACGGGCTGCAGGATGAGGCACATTATCAATATATCCAGTCGCGCATAGACACCGAGAATTTTATCGACTACCAGATCGCGAACATCTATGCCGACAACACCGACTGGCCGGGCAACAACATCGACTTCTGGCGCTATCGCACGGATGCTTACGAGCCCGATGCGCCCAGGGGTAAAGACGGCAGATGGCGCTGGCTGCTCTATGATACCGATTTTGGCCTCGGCTTGTGGGGAGGTGAGGATGCCTATGAAAACAACACCCTGGCCTTTGCCACTGCTACGGACGGTTCCGGGTGGCCTAATCCGCCCTGGTCCACTTTCCTCTTGCGCAGCTTCCTGGAAAACGATGGTTTCAGGAATGACTTTATTAACCGTTTTGCGGACTTAATGAATACCGCTTTCCTGCCCGAAAGGGCTAAGTCTGTCATTAATGAAATGAAAGCCGAAGTGGCTCCCGACATAGAAAAGCACATGGCACGCTGGGGCTATCCTGATGCTTATGATGATTGGGTCAGTTATGTTGGGGTAAAGACGGATTTTTTAGAAAACCGGCCGGATCATCAACGAGCACACATCAAAGAGCATTTCGGCCTGGAAAAGCTCGTGAATGTGTCTTTGGATGTATCCCACCAGCTCGAAGGCTACATCCGGCTGAATACCATCGACGTTCACCGGAACACGCCTGGCGTAGCAGAACTTCCTTATCCCTGGACGGGAAAGTATTTCAAGGACATCCCTGTTACTGCAGAAGCCATAGCTTACCCAGGACATACCTTCTCACATTGGGAAGGTGCAACGGAATCAGAAGACCCATTGATCACAACAGAGGCTGAAAAGGACCTTACTCTGATCGCCCACTTTCAAAGAATGGATGTCCCGGTGATTATCCACTACTGGTTTTTTGATACCAACATACCTAACAATATACCCCTGGAGTCGCTTGATGCTTTTTATACTGCAGCTGGAGTAACGGGAGAAAGCAGGATAGGCTATACCAGCTCACTGGAGGGATACCCTTTTTATGATGGTCATCCAAACTGGCGCAAAGCCTCCATGGAGCGCCGGAACATGCCCACCATACTAAATTATCATCCTGAACTTAATGATGACATCCCCTACACGGAAACCAGCATGCGTGGTATTCAGGTAAGACAGCCCTTTATGGATGAGGATCGCGAAAACACCATGATTTTTCATTTACCTTCCAACGGTTTTAAAGACCTGGTATTTCGTTTTGCTGCCCGTGATGAAGGAGCCGCCGACAGCCTGATTGTCCATTATCGCACGGGGCCGGAAGAGGAGTGGAGCACGCACGGGCTGGAACATAGCTCATGGCCCCTGGGTTTCGCTTATCAGTTATATGAGATAAGCTTTCAGGGGATCACGGCGGTTGAAAACAATCCTGCATTTCAGGTTCGTTTGCGCTTTGCCGGTGATGATATGGAAGCTGATGCCGGCGACCGGGTGACGTTTAACAACATCAGTCTGGAAGGCAGAGCTGCAGAGACACATCTTATTACTGCCTCTGCAGGCCCCAATGGCACCATGGATCCTGTTGGCCGCATCCCTGTCTATGAAGGTGACACGCGACATTTTCGGATAATACCTGACGAAAATTACCGTATTATCAAAGCTGAACTTGACAATTATTGCATCCTGGACAGCATTCAGTATAATGATGCCGGAGAAGGTCATTTTACCTTGTCTGATATTACTGAAGACCATTATCTTAGCATAGCGTTTTCCCTGGATGAAGATGCCCTGTCAGTTCATGATGATCATGTGGCCTTGTATCCTAACCCCGCGACGGATGAGATAACCATCACATCGCTGAAAAAGGTCAGGCGTGTGGACATTTTTCACCAGGACGGACGTCTTATGTGGTCAAGGGCCGACCTTGATCATCATGACCTTTACATTGATACAGGTGTTTTCAGGAACGGGCTGTATTTTGTGAGGCTGGAGACAGAAGGCGGCGTGGTGGTGAAGAAACTGCAGGTTATGCGGTGAAAGGGTTGGGGATTTGAGGTTGGCGGTTATGGGAGTAACGATAGGACAGCGCTTGGGCTGTCCCCTGAAATATAAGGGTTTATGATGATCAGACAATTTGGAATGGTTTTATTTCTGGCTTTGGTGATGATGGCTCAGGCAGCTGATGCGCAAGAGCTGGTCATCAACGAGGTGATGGCGTCCAATGCCACCACCCTGGCTGATGAGGATGGAGATAATGAAGACTGGATAGAGCTCTATAACTTTGGTAATGAAGCTATTTCGCTTGAGGGGTTTGGTTTGTCTGATGATTATGGTGATCCGTTCAGATGGTATTTTCCTGATGTGGAGATCAAGGCCGGTGCGTATCTGTTGGTTTGGGCATCGGGAAAGAACCGCCGGGATCCGGAAAAACCCCTGCATACGATTTTTTCCATCAGCTCGGCAGGGGAGGAGGTGCTGCTTACGGCACCTGATGGCACCCTGCTTGATGAGCTGGAGCCCACAAACATCCCTACTGACATTAGCATAGGCCGGTTACCCGATGATTTGGAGGGATGGTATTTTTTTGATAA
>SLEW01000031.1 GCA_007124575.1 Bacteroidales bacterium
CACCGATTTCCACCATGTCTTCGATGACTACGTTGCCAATCTGTGCCACTTTCTTGTAGTTGTTATCAGTCTGGGGGGCAAATCCAAAGCCGTCAGCGCCAACAACCGCATTGGCATGAAGTGTGCAGTCGTTGCCGACCCGGGATCCTTCATAAAGGCGCACACCACTGAAAAGCGTGGTGTTGTTTCCAATGGTTACATTGTCTCCAATGGTCACGTTCGGAAATATTTTCACCTGGTCACCAAGTACCACATTCTCACCGATGGAGGTGAACGCTCCTATGTAGGCTTTCTCGCCTATTTTTGTGCCTTCCGGTATGTTGGCAAGCTCTGAAATGCCTTTTTTTTGCGGGAGACTGTTCTTGTAGAGCTCCAGAAGCTTTGCCAGGGCCCCATAAGGGTCTTTAACCCTTATCAGCGTGCTGTTTAACGGCTTTTCAGGCTGAAAGTCTTCCCTTACAAGCACAATGGAAGCATGGGTGGTGTATATGTGTGGTGTGTAGGCGGGATTGGAAAGAAAGGTCAAGGTGCCTTTCCCTGCCTCTTCAATCTTGGCAAGTTGCGACACCTTCACATCCGCATCTCCCTCTAACTGACCCTGAAGGAAGTCGGCAATCTGTCTGGCTGAATACTCCATTCACTTAATGCTTGGGTTAATGCGGCCGCAAGTTACCAATATTTGCCTATATGGCCAAAAAGTTTTTTCTGATACGACAAATAACCCGCCGTCAAATTTCAGATTTTTTGGCAAACACACAAAATAAACTTCGCATTTTTATGGTTACATTTGTTGATAACACAAAACATACTCTATGACAAACACAAAAATTCTTTGGGCAGATGACGAAATAGATCTACTAAAACCTCATGTCCTGTTTTTGCAGGGTAAGGGCTACGATGTGGTTACAACTAATAGCGGGTCGGAAGCCCTTGATCTTATAGATGACAACCATTTTGATATTATATTTCTTGATGAAAATATGCCGGGACTCAGTGGAGTGGAAACGCTTGAGAAGATAAAAAGCAAGTATCCCGGCCTGCCTGTGGTTATGATCACCAAGAGCGAAGAAGAGGCCATCATGAATGAAGCCATTGGCAGCAATATTTCCGATTACCTTATCAAGCCTGTTAACCCAAACCAGATCCTGCTTGCATTAAAGAAAAACCTGGAAAACAGGCAGCTTGTCAGTGAAAAAACCTCGATGACTTACCAGCAGCAGTTCCGGCAAATAGGGATGAGTCTTTCACCTTCACTGGATTTTGATGAATGGAAAGACGTATACAAAAGACTTGTATACTGGGAACTGGAGCTCGGAAAAACACAGGATGACAGCCTGCGGGAGATATTCCTCCAGCAAAAGGCCGAAGCAAACAATGTGTTCAGCCGTTTTGTGAAGGATAACTATACCAGCTGGCTAATTGGCCAGACCGAAAATAAGCCCGTATTGTCGCATACGGCTTTTCGGGATAAATGCCTTCCCATCATAAAGCAGGAAAAAAATGCCTTTCTTATTGTGATCGACAATTTGCGCTATGATCAATGGAAGGTTATTCAGCCACGTCTTGAAGAAATATACCGCGTGGTAAGCGAGGATGTCTACTGCAGTATTCTTCCTACCGCCACACAATACGCCCGCAATGCCTTTTTTGCCGGACTTATGCCGGGGGAAATACAAAAACGATACCCTCAATATTGGGTTCGTGAGTCGGATGAAGGCACGCGCAATCAATATGAGTCAGAACTGCTTACTGAACAGATTAAACGCTTTGGGGGTGGTGTTCCTTTTAACTATCATAAAATTTTAAACCTTACTGCCGGGAAAAAATTACTGGGCAACCTGAGTGATTACATGGATAAGAAGCTTAATGTATTGGTATACAACTTTGTGGACATGTTATCACATTCGCGTACAGAGATGGAGGTAATTAAAGAGCTGGCGGAAACAGAGGTAGCATACCGGTCTATTACCAAAAGCTGGTTTGACCATTCGCCTCTCCTGGAGATCATGCGCCAGCTGGCTGCCAAAAAGATTCCTGTTATACTTACCACTGACCATGGAACGATCAGGGTCAATCATCCCACAAAAGTGGTAGGCGATAAGAATACCAACACCAACCTGCGTTACAAGACTGGCAGAAACCTGCAATACGATCCTGGTGAAGTTTTTGAAGTTAAAAACCCGGCCAACGCTTACCTGCCCAAAGATAATCTGAGTGCAAACTTTATTTTTGCCCTGGAGGATCACTTCTTCGCTTACCCCAACAACTACAATTACTATGTCAGTTATTACAGGAATACCTTTCAGCATGGAGGGGTGTCAATGGAAGAAATGTTGATCCCTTTTGTACATTTGCAGCCTAAATAAGGTCTGCAATCAGTCTTGAACCCGGAATCCATTCTGGTAGCGGATGATAAGTTTTATGAAACCGATGACAGATAAGAAAGAAATCCGGATAACACACGTTGATGAACTGGATGAGGCTGCGCGCATACTCCTGAATCACTACCCCGAATCCAGGGTTTTTGCTTTTTACGGCCCCATGGGTGCAGGCAAAACCACTTTTATTAAGGCACTCTGCCGGCATCTGGAGGTTTCCGATCTTGTAAGCAG
>SLEW01000265.1 GCA_007124575.1 Bacteroidales bacterium
AGATTTTGACCCGGCATCCATAAGGGACAAAGGAAGGAGCATCGTGCTGATTAACAATGGTATCCATGCAGGAGAACCAGCTGGCGTTGATGCCTCGGTAAAATATGCCCTAAACTTGCTGGAAGCCGAAGAAGATATAAACCACGTGTTGGACAATACGGCGATCGCCATCATACCTGTCTTCAACATAGGCGGCTACCTGAATTTGAGCAGGTATCACAGGATGAACCAGGATGGTCCGAAATACAAAGGCAGCCGGAGAAACGCCAGGAACCTGGATCTGAACAGGGACTTTAGTAAACAGGACTCACAAAATGCCCGCTCTTTTGCAAAGATCTTTCATTACCTGGATCCTGACGTGTTTATCGACACGCACACAACCAACGGTGTGGAACATAAAGAAGTGATGACCCTCATTCCTACCCTGCACAACAGGCTCCATCATGAGCTTGCTGCATTTTTCAGAGAGATGACGGACACCTTGTACCATCGCATGAACAGCGAAACTGAATGGGGCGCCATCCCCTATGTCCACAGACCCGGATTCAGAAATGTACGTAAAGGCATCGCGGCATTTAACGACCATCCTCATTATTCATCCGGCTATGCAGCTCTGTTTAACACACCTGGCTTCATCACAGAAACACAATATGCCAAGCCCTATCCGGAAAGGGTAAAAGCCACCTATGATTTCATCGTTTTCACCGCAGAGTATGCTGCGCAACATGCTAGTCAGATAATAAAATTAAGAGAAAAGGCCGCGGAAAGTACAGCAAGGCAAAGGACCTTTACCCTGGACTGGGACTTAAATATGGAAAATCACGACAGCCTTCTGTTCAGAGGCTATGAAACCGAAGTAAGCCTCTCTCCGCTGACCGGTCGGCAGGTGACCGGGTATAACCATAATGAGCCATGGGAGGCATACATCCCTTTTTATGACAACTACCTGGCAAGCCTGAAGGTCGAAGCACCCGGCGCCTATATCATTCCACAGGCCTGGCCGGATATCATTCAAAGGCTTAAGCTTAATGGTGTGGAAGTCAGCTATCTTAAACATGACACTTTACTGGACGTAAAGACTACTTACATCAGGGGATACAATGTCAGGCCCGCTACCAGCCAGGGGAGGCAGACCGCAGAAATCACCAGCAAAGAACTTATATCGGGACCCAGGCAATTTTATGCTGGAGATGCCATCATAAAGACCAATCAGAGAGCTAATCATTATATCGTGCACATGCTTGAACCAGAAGCTCCGGCCTCTTTCTTCCAGTGGGGATTATTCAATTCTGCCCTGGAAGATGGCGAAGGATGGTGGATCTACGCTTTTGAAGACTATGCGTATGAGTATCTGCAGGAAGATGACAGCCTTCGCAAAGCTTTTGAGAAAAAGCTTACCCGCGATGATCATTTTGCTGATGATGCCATCAGTCAACTAAATTTCATCCTGAACCACATCACAAGAGACAAAACTGAAAGAGGCTGGCATCTGTACCCGGTAGCCCGCTACCCTGAATGAGTTCAACAAGGGAATCAGATAGGATTTTCACTTATAGGGGGATGATTGTTGGGAGTTGGGAGCGGGAAGATGAAATACAGTAAACGGCAACACGCTTCAAATCAAAAATAAACAAAATTATAAACAGATGAACCAAATTGTATTACTTTCCGTACTTCTTTTCATATCCTCAGTGACTCTTGCCCAGTCAGACCGGATCAACGGCTACTGGATGACCGAGGATGACCAGTCGCAGGTCGAGATTTATACCGATAACACTGGCACAGTACATGGCAAGATCATCTGGCTCGACGAGCCTTACGAAGAGGATGGCACACCAAAGCTGGACGATGAAAATCCTGAACGTGCCTTACGCAGTCAGCCCATTCTGGGCCTGGACGTCATCGAAGGGTTTACGTACGATGCATCCAACCAGGAATGGATAGGGGGCACCATTTATGACCCCGAGAGCGGTCGGACATATAATGCCTACATGCGCCTGGAAGATCGCAACACGCTTCGCCTCAGAGGCTATGTGATGGGAATGCGCTTCCTGGGTCGCACCACCTACTGGAACCGCGCTTCCGGGCCACGCGAATAACCCGGTCCAGGCATCACTACCTGACCGGGAAACTTCGGTTTTGTTGCAGCTTACAAAAGAGGAACACGACAGGCTGAACACTTTTCACGCATTTATTAAGTATCTATATAAATAAGCCAGTTTTTAGCTTCTGTATTTCTTTTACTGAATTTTTTATTTATTATTGCAGTAATAATGAACCGCAATAGGATAATCTATCAATGATATGATGAATGATTAGCCTTGCAGTAGTACCATATCAAATAATCTTGAAATCATATAGCAACCAATAACTAAACTTATCACAACATGGAGAAAACAGCTACCATCGATTTAAAAAAAGAGCACCAGGTTACCCTGGAAACTCCTCGCTACAAGTATAGTTTCATCGCAAAGATGTTCTTTTTTGGAATGGACCTTATCGCAGGAAAAAAGAATAACCTCTCCAAAGCCAAACTCCTTGAGATCTTGGCCAGCATCCCTTACCGTGTATGGGAAATCAGGCACTATCTGAAGCTCACGAGGAAATTCCGGAACTCGGAAAGAATTAAGGAAGTCAAGAACGTAATTGACTGGGGACGTGATGCGCAGGATAATGAATATACACATCTTCTGGTAATACATGAAAAGATGAAGGAAGACGGCATGAAGGACAAATGGTATTTGAGTCCTTTCGTGACCTTCTTTGCTGTTCTTTCCTATGTGATCATTGCCAAGACCATGGCTTTCTTTAACCAGAAAAGGGCCTTCCTGTTTAATGCCGAATTTGAGAATCATGCGGAAGGTGTATATGCCGGGATGGTTAGAGACAACCCCCAGTGGGAAGAACAGAAGGTTGATAATGAATTCGTAGGGCAATATACCGATGCGGACACCTGGGCCGATGTTTTCAGGCGCATCATGCTTGATGAACGTGACCACATGAACCACAGCTTTGAGTTTTGCGGCAAGCCAGATCTGGTACAAAAATACGAAGGCATGCCTGAAGGTTATGAAGACCCCAAACTTGCCACTCCCATAAAGCCATAACCAAAAATCCAGGACCTTGCGGTGGTCAAAACAGCTTTTCCTTCTTATTACCGGCTTTGTTCTGCTGTGGAACTCAGGATTCATTGGTGCTGAGTACGGATTGCCCTATGCAGGACCGTTCACCTTGCTTTTCTGGCGTTATCTTGCCCTGAGCTTGTTGTTGCTAATCTATCTTTACGTGCGAAACAACCTGCTATGGCCGGGGTGGCGGGTGGCAGGACCGCAAATGTGGATCGGCATACTTTCACATGGTGTATGGCTGGGGTGCGTGCTGATCGCGCTGAACCATGACGTCCCCGCCGGTGTCGTTGCACTGGTTGTGGCCCTGCAACCTCTTTCAACAGGAGCTTTCTCAGGCTCTGTAACGGGAGAAAAGACTTCAGCACGTAAGTGGGCAGGCCTGATCATCGGCTTTATAGGAGTCGGCATTACCGTTTCTTTCCGTATCGATTACCAAAGCACCGCATCCGTATTTGGCCATCTCATCCCCCTGGGCTCCGTGATTGCCATTACCATTGCCAGCCTTTTGCAGCGCAAAATGGATCTGCAAAAGAGTTCGCAACAGATGCCCGTAGACCTGAGACTCCTTTATCAAAGTGCAGCTACGGCATTGGTAATGATATTGCCGGCATGGTGGGCCGAAAATTTTTCAGCGACATGGCAACCCGCGTTCATCTATACCATGGCATGGCTCATTTTAGCTGTTTCTCTTGGAGCCTATGCCCTGATGTGGATGCTGCTCAAACGTATGGATGCCACCCGTGTAGCCAGCCTGTTTTACCTTGGCCCCCCTGTGACCATGTTCATGGCCTGGCTTGCCTTTGGAGATACCCTCATGATCACAGACTTCATCGGACTGTCCATTGTTTTTGCCGGCGTAGTGATCACAAATATGAAGTCTTCAGCCCTAACTGAATAGTCTGTTAGGTTTGAGATTGCGCCCCGGATGCCAGGTGCTGAGCGCCGGGTATTGAACGCTGAGCGCCGGGTATTAAACGCTGAGCGCCGTAAGTTGGACACCGGGCATTAGGCACCGGGTAGCACATCGGCTGGGTTAGTTTTTGAAATGTATGACTCCTTATTGCGTATTTATACGCTTACGTACTTTATTCCAATCTTTGGTAATGAGGAAGCTCTCATCCATGTAATTAATCATCTGCACGAAACGTTTAAAGGGAACAGCAAAACTCAGCGTGCCGGCTGGAACATAAGGCCTGGCAGAAACGTCAAACATGCCAAGCACACCCCTGGGTTCGTCTTTCTTACTTTCCGCCAACGGATACTGAATGATGGAAGCACAACCTGACCCGAAGGGCGTGATATTACCATGCAAATGGCCTCGGTCATAAGCCGAAAGGGTAAATAGTCCTGACAACACATCCGGCTGGGCAAAAAACACCACTACTTCAGGCTCATCGCCCTCCTTTAACTTGTCCCAGCGCTTAAAGATAATTTTCGATGCACTGGCCGGCATATATGGCGCATTCTCGAGGAATTTTTGCACCAGCTCCGGCGACCGGAGATAACGCTCCCCTTCAATGTCATCATTACCACACGATAAAAAGTACTCAAAACCGGGATGAATATCTTTATTAAATCCCAGGTAGCGTCTGCCACCACCACATCCGATGGCATCATTATCAAAGGCAAGCGACCGTCCACTGCGCACTTTTGCCAGGTCGCCAATAAAACAGCTCCAACCCTTTGCAGATTGCATGTGTTCCACATCGTCATCAACCTTGTCGCTATACCAAAATACGAAAGGCAATGGGGCATATCCAAAATATTGATACCAGCGATCGAGAAAGTTTTGTTTTAATGTATGATCCATGAGGTTTGAGATTTGTGGGAACAGCACCTGGGCTGTCCGGAGTTTGAAGATTGGCGCTCAGCGCTGGGAGCTACCTGATCACTGAAATTGTTCGCGATGCCGACTGCCCACGGGCGGTGACCAGACGAAGTATGTACACACCATCCGGATACCCGGAAGCGTTAAAGTGAACGTCATGAGTGCCCGGGCCGGCTTGGTGACCGTTCAGCAGCACTTCACGGCGGCGACCCATCAGGTCATAGACTTCAAGTGTTACCCCTTCATCCTTATCTAATGTAAATTGCACGTAGGTGTCATTCCTGAAAGGGTTAGGATAGTTGGTGAGCAGGAAATCATCACCGGCTGTTAAACCAGCAGGCTCTGTCACCGGAACAGACACATCAAAGTCATCCTCACCGCCGGCCTGCCAGTAACGGGCACCGAACTCCTGGAAGTACTCGTTTACCACACGCTGGCTGTGGATGATCAGGGTGTTTTCATCATTGCTGAAGTTGGCATTAGCCGACCAATTGTGCGATCCCGTAATGACACGAGATTTGTAAGTGGTCGCCTCCCCATCAATCAAGGCGTATTTGTGATGAAGCAGTCCAAATTCCCCTTGTGGAAAATGATGCACGTCGGCCCAGCCACTCAGGTAGTCCCATTCATTGCCCTGCCCGGATATGGCACCCAAAACACCTCTGACCTTAACGCCCTGGTTGTAACGCTCAAGCATGGTATTGGAAATGGGCCTGCGGGTAATGATGTTCAAAGCCAGATCAATGTTTGACTCTGCCTGGCTGAGGCTTCTGTTGATATGTGACTCGGTGTTGGCCTGCGGACTAAAGAATACTTCAACCCTGGTTTCATCATCTCCAACCCAGAACACAGAAGGATTCACGATCTCTTTGTCGGGGCCGAATTGCGCCTGGGAAGCGTTAAAGCTACCGGAGTCGCCACCCCACATCTGATTGAACTCCAGCCAATATGCTCTCGCAAGGGCAACATCCTGTATCGCCACCATGTTCTGAAACTGGTCATGGGTTCCCTGATCAGTAGCATTCCATGAACTGGTGATGATCCATGATTTTGAAGGGTCTGCATGATGGACATCGATCACCGCAAACTTATTGTGCATCTGCTCATCCCCGATGCTCTGCACGGCATTCACCCCGGCATTGGCCATCTGGGTGATCAGCGGGTTCTCTGAGCCGGTATGGCCTGAAGCTACTACCCGCACATCCACACCGCGGTTATGTGCGTTGATGATCTCATTGGTCACCTGGCTGCCAACACTGCCACTCAGGCTATAAAACGCGAATTCAGCTGTCTCTTCGGCCATCTGAATATATTCAATGAGCTTGTCAGCAAAATGGATGTTCTGATCCGCTTCTCTTATGGTGGCCAACTCATGGGCTACTTCCTTATTAAAAAAGGCGAGAATTTCACCGCTTGTACCTGCGGGCGAAGCAGTAGAAGTGATATAGATAGAAGTGGCACTGGTATCGGCATCAAATGCTGAGCGTAACTGTACCTTATATATGGTAGCTGGATCCAGGTCCGGAATAGTGATGGTATGCCCGGTTTTGTGCTCCTCATCCACAATGGCTCCCATCTCAAGTTCCGGGGTGGTGCCGTAACGGACCTCAGAATGACCGGCCTGCATGGTTTCCCATTTAAAGGTGATGGATTCCCCTGAAGCAGAGTATTCATAAGGTGGCGACGTAGTGATCACCGGCCCCGACAAGGTTAATATGTCGTCTGTAAAACGTGGCAACAACTGGTTATCATTAAGGAAACGGCCGGCAGCACCTGTAATCTCAGTCAGACTGTTTGGGATAGGTGTGCCGGGTATGTTGGTAAAATTGTCTATCCTAACCTGACCTTCCCCGGATGGATCAGCCACAGTATAATTAGTGCCTCCCGAAAACATACCACTATCTTCAAACTCCAGGTCTGTTATGCTTACCAGAAAACCTTCATAGTTACCGGTATTAAGCTGACTCATAGTAATTTCAAGAGGTATCTGTTCCATGTTCGATTCCGGAAAAACCTCAAAGCCAGTGTCATTAACAAGCTGTAAAAGGTTGTTGAAATTTCCTAATTCGCCGGTAACTACTATAGAATCCCCGATAACTGCCCCCACAAGCCATTCTTCACGCATGATCTCATCATTATACCAGGCGATGCCTGCTGTTTCATCCTGGAAATATACAGGACCCGCAAACTGACTGGCAACCGTTACCCAACCTGCAACCGTAACCATTGTTCCCTGGGGCAGTTCCCGGGCCTCACTGATGGGAATGGGCATGCTGGTATCAAGGGTTTCCGCAACAAGCTGGACCACAAAGGTCTCATTTTCAGGGTCATTTGAGTAAAACGTCAGCGCAGCCGTGTGCTCACCGGGCTCTTCGTTTTCAAACATGAGATTATAAGTAACTGTTTCGAGAGTCTCTAACGTCACGGGCATCTCAGCATCAAGAGTAAAACCCTCACCATCTATGTCAAATGAGCTCACCACCAGATCCTGCTCTCCACCATTGCGTATCTGCAGAGAAGCATGAGCCTCCCCGGTAGTTGTGCCAAAACTGAAAGTACTTCCTGAAATATAAGCTAAGTCATTAATATGAAGAATGAAACTGGGATGCTCTGTGGTCTCGATGTAATCAGTTATAAGCACATCGTCAATATTAATGCGATTTCCGGCGGTTTTTGTGAATCGTAAACGTACGTTGCCCTCAATGCTTCCCGAAACACTGTATTGTGTCAGATCAGGTGTAAGTTGCACGGGATCGCCCAGGTCAGACCAGGAGTTGCCAGCATCAACAGAATATTCCACCTGAACCTCTCCCCCGGTATCACTGCTGAAGTCAGCACCATAAAAAGAAACCTCAACAAGACCATTGGGATAATCGAAATTCATAGCAATATGGCCGTTGCGTATCCTGGCAGCACGGGATCCGTTCTTTTTGTCCAGCGCCGTGTTTCCTATCAACGCATCATCAAAAAACCACTCCCCTGTTTCCAGATCATCATATCCTGACGCGTAATAAGACTTTTCACCTTGTTCAAAATCTTCAAAAAGCTGGGCAAATGACACGTTGCCATAAAGCAACAAAGCAACAAATATGGATAAGTATGCAAAATGTTTCATCAGAGAAATAATAATTAAAGATTACAATGTGTTTAATATGTTCAATTAATTGATTTTGAGCCTCATAGAATAGTTTACACTGCAAATGTAAGCATAAATAAATGAAAGAATTTTCGACCTTTCGACATTCCAACATTTTGGCTTTTTTTTACTTTTAATTCTTTTTAAGAAAAAAATACCGAATTATTTGTTTTTGCAAAAAAATAATATGTATATTTGCGTATTCAAATACTGTTATTATTATTTAATCTTGTGAAAAGTATTTTAAACATATCAGAAGCTGCCACCATCGCCATCCACAGCATGAAGGTAATCGCCAACAGCCAGGGGTCGATGAACAGGGAACAGATAGCAGCTCAAACGGGCTTTTCAAAGAATCACACGGCTAAGGTGCTGCAGATTCTTGTAAGACACCGTTTGCTAAAGTCCACTCGTGGTCCGGGTGGTGGTTTTCGGTTAGGAAGAGATGCGCGCGATATCAGCCTGATGGATATCTATCGCGTGATAGATGGCAACCTGGAAACACACAATTGCGGTCTGGATTGTGCTGTATGTCCGGTACAGGCATGTATTTTCGGCGGACTGGAAGACAAGTTCACCAATGAGTTCATGGCATACCTGAATAAAACAAAACTGGCAGTGATTCCTGCAGCAGAAAGAAAAGCAACAGAAAAGATCGCATGAAAGGGCAGCATAAAGATGGCCCCAAGCAACCATTTAAGCAACAATGCATAACAAAAGTATAATCCAATGAAAAGAACAATCATCAAAATAGACGAAGACCTCTGCAACGGTTGCGGTCTATGCGTAGAAGGATGCCATGAAGGTGCCCTGCAAATGATCGATGGCAAGGCCCGCATGATCAGCGACCTTTACTGTGACGGGCTGGGAGCTTGTATTCCGGAATGCCCGGTAGGTGCGATCACTCTTGAAGAAAGGGAAGCCGAGCCCTATGATGAGGTCAGGGTCATGGAACGCATCTCCCCGAAAGGGGAAGCCACCATCCTGGCGCACCTGAACCACCTTATCGACCATAACCAGGACGAATTCGTGGCCCAAGGCGTCCAATACATTAAAGACCACAAACTGGATGTAGACCTTTCCAAACTGAAAAAACAAAGTAATCACTCTGAATCTTTATCAGCAACCATGCATCAACACACATCTAAAAAAGAGGCCGCAGTTGCGGGAGCAGCTGCTGGCACGGAGGCAGTAACTGCCGAAGCAACCCCGAAGCAAACCACACAAAAAGCACATGTCCATGGGGGTGGCTGTCCGGGTTCGCGAATCATGCAATTTGCCAACAACGGTGATTCCAAACCGGCAGAGCCCTCTGAGGCTGATAAAAGCTCCGGTGGCTCCAGCAGTGCCCTGAGGCAGTGGCCGGTACAGCTCCACCTGGTCAACCCCCAGGCCCCCTACTTCCAAAAGGCCGATGTATTGCTGGCAGCCGATTGTGTGGCCTTCTCCATGGGCAACTTCCACAGCGATTTCCTGGCCGGGAAAGGGTTGGCCATCGCCTGCCCAAAGCTCGACCAGGGCAAGGAAATGTATATTGAGAAACTGACCAGCATGATCAACGATGCGCACATCAACACCCTCACCGTAATGGTCATGGAAGTACCCTGCTGCACAGGCCTTTTGCAAATAGCGAAACAAGCCGCCGACAGAGCCTCACGCAAGGTGCCCGTAAAAGCGATCAACGTGAGCCTCCAGGGAGAAGTAATCAACGAGGAATGGGTCTGACAAAATCACAAAAACCAACAACCCTTATATTCCTCTAACCTGGTAAACTAGTAACCTGGTAATCCAGTAATGCAAAGACTTTAATCCAAATGTTAAACCAAAAACCAAGAACTATGAGTATGTTTTGTTTTCAATGTCAGGAAGCCGCAAAAGGCACAGGATGCACCGTAAAAGGTGTTTGTGGAAAAGAACCTGAAGTAGCAGGTATCCAGGATGTAATGATGTATTTCCTTAAAGGGATGTCGGTTTACGCCAACATGGCC
>SLEW01000126.1 GCA_007124575.1 Bacteroidales bacterium
CGTGCTTGCCTACGATGTCGTGACCCATGTTTTCGTTGATGACGTTTTGCAGGTATTCGCTCCGGCTTTTATAGCTGGCCAGGTTAGCATTGAGTTCGGCATACTTTCGGGTACGCTCGATCGCTATCCAGATATCTTCTGCCTTGAAGGGCTTGCGGAAGTAATCGACGGCACCCTGACGCAGGGCACCGATCACCGTGTTCATGTCGCCCTCGGCACTGATCATGATCACCTCAATCTCCGGGTAGTTTTCTTTGACCTTGTCTAAAACCTCCAGGCCATTCATCTCGGGCAGCATGAAGTCGGAGATAAGCAGGTCAATGTCTTCTTTTTTAAGAACTTCAAAAGCCTTGGAGGGTTTGTCGGCTACATGCAGGTTGGTTTTCTCTTTAAGCATGGAGCGCAGCAAATTGCGGATAATGGGATCATCATCCAAAACCAGGATGCTTAGTTTTTTTTCTTCCATGTTACAACTTGGCTTTTGGGAAGGTGAGTGTAAATATAGTCCCTTCGCCGGACTTGCTTTCAGCTTCGACCTTGCCATTGTTTTGCTGCACAAAGTTTTGTACAAGCAGCAGTCCCAGCCCGCTTCCCTTCTCGTCATGAGTGCCACGGGTGGTAAGCTGCCCCTGATCTACAAAAAGCTTCTTCATGTTCTCTTCCGGGATGCCGACGCCCGTATCTGTCACTGTGAGCATGACCTTTTTTTTGTCCACATGACCTCCTATGGTCACTTTACCGCCTTCCGGCGTGAACTTGATGGCGTTGCCCACCAGGTTTTGCAAGACGCTCTGCATCATGTTGCGGTCTGCAAATACCGGCAGGCTGTCTTCGATCTGCTGCTCCAGGGTAATCTTTTTGTTGCCGGCATTCGTTTCCATGAAACGCAAGGCCCTGGCGGCCAACTCACTAAGGTCAAGCACCTCAGCGTTCACCTCCAGGTCGCCCGTTTGTGACCGGGTCCACTGCAGGAGATTCTCCAAAAGGGTATAGGTTTCCTGTGTGGACCTGTTGATGCTTTGCAGGATCTCTTCATACTCTTCACTCCCTGGTTCCAGGTATCCTTCTGCCAGCGTCGAAATCAGCATGCTGATGTTGGAGAAGGGCGACTTGATGTCGTGGGCAATGATAGAGTAGAGGCGGTCTTTGGTGCGGTTGATCTTTTTTATTTCTTCTGCCTGCTCCTGGATCTGCTTTTTGGCGATGGAGAGTGCGATATGGTTGTTTACGCGGGCGATAAGCTCCTGTTTCTGAAAAGGTTTGGTGATGTAATCCACGCCACCGGCTTCAAAACCCTCTACCAGGTCACTGGTATCGGTTTTGGCGGTCAGAAAAATAACGGGAAGGTCTGCAAAACGCTCCTCTTGCTTGATCTGGCGGCAAAAGGTAAAGCCGTCGGTGCCGGGCATCATCACATCCAGCAGGATGAGGTCCATCCGGTTTCCCTCCAGGATTTGTCCGGCATCATCCGCGTTGATGGCCAACGCAATCTTATAACCCTCGTTTTTCAGGAAGTTGCTTACAACCTTCAGGTTGTCCTTGTTGTCGTCCACGACAAGAACCGATGACCGTTGTTTGTCCTCTTTTCTTATCATCCGTAAACTATTTTTTGTTGATGTATACCGTACAAATATAAGTTTATTTTCCTGTATGATATATCAATGCGTTTAATTTGTTTTTTCGTCAGGGTAATTTCATAAAAAACCCCCCGTTTGTTAGCGGAGGGTTATAAGCGATAAAATAGTATGAATAAAGCGAAAACTAATTAACGTTTTCAAGTACCTGGTCAAGCGATTTTTTTAGTCCTTCGTTGAGTTCACGTGTGTTGAACGGCTTGTTCAGGAAGGTGTTGATTCCCTTATTATAGGCAAGCCGTTGCCTGTCATCAGCTTTGTCTACGTTTGACAACACGATGATCGGTATTTTTTTCCAGGGCTCCCTGTTTCTTATGTTGTCGATGAGTTGATATCCGTCCATGCGTGGCATCAGCAGGTCGGTGACAATGACATCCGGGTTGCAGCCATTTTCGATCATGTCGAGCGCTTTTTCACCGTCCTCAGCAGTGACCACATCAAAATCTCCTGAAAGCAAAAGCTTCAGAAGGGAGCGGAACTCCTTGATATCATCTACTAAAAGGATTTTCTTTTTCATTGTGACGGGGCGGCGTAAAAAACTTTGTAAAAACAAAATATTTCTTGTTCCTGTTTCGGGTTCATACAATCTATTTGTTGTCATCAAAATTGAAACAACAAACGTGCCGTATAAGGTAGTTGTCTGATAATAAAACAAGTATAATGGAGGTCTTATGAGAGTAAATGAAGGAATGCTTCATTTTCGAGCAACCCGTCTTCATTCTTGAAAACGCCTTTAAATCCTTATCTTATCAGCGTAATCTTCTGCGAGTCTTTGTTTGTGGTGCTGTGCAGGGTGATTATGTAAATACCGTTGCTTTGCTGGTTGAGGGAGTAAGCTGGCAGGGTATGATGCCCGCTTTCAAACTCCTGGTTTGCGAGTGTTGTGATCAGCCGTCCGTAGATATCGTGTACGCGGATGATCACATAGTCTTTTTCGGGCAGGTGGAACTGCACAG
>SLEW01000190.1 GCA_007124575.1 Bacteroidales bacterium
GAAAAGTTTGAAAACGCCCGTTATGAGCAGCTGCTTCCCTACGCGAAGCCCGAAGATGGAGACCCCTTCCGGGTAGTTCTTGGCGATTTTGTGACCACCGACGAAGGTACAGGCGTGGTGCATATCGCACCCAGCTTTGGTGCTGATGACTACAAAATGGGACAGCAATATGCGCTGGGTTCTCTCACCATGGTAAACAAGAAAGGCCAATTCGTGGAGGAGATGGGCGAGTTTGCCGGTCGCTATGTGAAGCCGGAATACATCGGCGAGAACGATGACCCGGAAGAACGTCCCGTGGATGTAGACATCATCATCAAACTGAAAACCGAAAACAGGGCCTTCAAGGCGGAAAAATACGAGCACTCCTACCCCCATTGCTGGCGTACCGATAAACCCATCCTCTACTATCCGCTGGATTCATGGTTTATTCGCTCCACCGCGATCAAAGACCGGATGATAGAGCTGAACAAGACCATCCAGTGGAAACCCGGGAGCACAGGTACAGGGCGCTTTGGCAACTGGCTGGAAAACCTTCAGGACTGGAACCTGAGCCGTTCGCGTTACTGGGGCATCCCACTACCTATCTGGGTGACAAAAGACCGTGAAGAGCAGGTGTGCATCGGCTCAGCCCGGCAGCTGAAAGAGGCCATCGACCAGTCGCTGGAGGCAGGCTTCATGAAGGAAAATCCGATGAAAGACTTTGATCCCGGTGACATGTCGGAGGAAAATTATAAGCGTTTTGACCTGCACCGCCCCTTTGTGGACGATGTGGTGCTGGTGTCGCCGTCGGGGAAGAAAATGTACCGGGAGGCAGACCTGATCGACGTGTGGTTCGACAGCGGCTCCATGCCATACGCCCAGTATCATTACCCCTTTGAGAACGAGAAGCTTTTTGAAGATAACTTCCCGGCAGATTTTATCGCTGAAGGCGTGGATCAGACGCGTGGCTGGTTTTTTACGCTTCATGCCATAGCCACTATGATATCTGATTCTGTGGCCTTTAAGACGGTGGTCTCCAATGGCCTGGTGCTCGACAAGGCAGGCAACAAGATGTCGAAACGCCTGGGCAATGCCGTCGACCCTTTTGAAACCATCAGGAAATACGGGCCTGACGCTACCCGCTGGTATATGATCAATAACGCCCAGCCATGGGACAACCTGAAATTTGACCTGGAGGGCGTGGAAGAAGTAAAGCGTAAGTTTTTCGGCACCCTCTACAATACCTATGCCTTCTTTGCGCTGTATGCCAACATTGATGGCTTTACCTATGGCGAGGAAGAGGTTCCCTATGAGAAAAGACCGGAGATAGACCGCTGGATCCTCTCGGAGCTGAATACCCTTATCGAACAGACAGACGCCTGCTATGCCGACTTTGAGCCCACACGTGCAAGCAGGCTGATCCACACCTTTGCTGACGAACACCTGAGCAACTGGTACGTGCGTCTTTGCCGCCGCCGCTTCTGGAAGGGCGACTACACCACCGACAAGGTCTCTGCTTACCAGACACTGTATCGTTGCCTGGAAGTGCTGGCCATGCTGTCTGCACCCATCGCACCCTTCTTCAGTGAGCGGCTCTTCCTCGACCTGAACAATGTAACGGGCAGACAGTCCCTGCCGTCGGTGCATCTTACCGATTACCCGGAGGCTGACCCGGCCAGGATTGACAAAGACCTGGAAGAGCGCATGCAGCTGGCACAAAAGATCTCATCCATGGTGTTTGCCTTGCGTAAAAAGGTAAATATCAGGGTGCGGCAACCGCTGCAGAAGATCATGGTACCCGTGCTGGATGAACGCTTCCGCACACAACTGCAGGACGTGGAACAGCTTATCCTTTCGGAGGTGAATGTGAAAGAGCTGGAGTATCTCGACGACACCGCCGGCGTGCTGGTGAAGAAGATCAAGCCAAACTTCAAAGCCCTGGGCCCCCGTTATGGCAAGATGATGAAGAAGATCGCAGGCCGCATCAGCAGGTTCGATCAGGATGAGATCCGGCGGATAGAACAGGACGGAAAGATCACCCTCGAAGTGGAAGAGCAGGAGCTGGAAATCGCATTAAGTGACGTGGAGATCCTTTCCGAAGATATTCCAGGGTGGCTGGTGGCCAACGAAGGCAATGTCACCGTGGCGCTTGACATCACCGTTACCGATGAATTGCGCCAGGAGGGCATCGCGAGGGAACTCATCAACAGGATACAGAACCTTAGGAAAGACAAGGGCTTTGAGGTAACTGACAAGATAGATATTCAAATCGAAAAGCACGATAATATAACAGATGCCGTTGTAAACAATAATGAGTATATTTGTTCAGAAACACTGGCAACCAATTTATGTTACACGGATGAAATAAAAGAGAACGGAAAGGTTTTGGTTGATCTGGGGGAAGACCTCACAACACATATTCTGATAAAAAAGAAAGCAACAAAATAAAGGAAGGGACTATTTATGGAAAACAAGCGCGAGAAAACACGTTATTCTGATGAGGAGCTCCAGGAGTTCAAAGAGATCATCAACAAGAAGCTTGAAGAGGCCCGTGATGGGCTTAAGCTTTTGACTGAAGCATA
>SLEW01000276.1 GCA_007124575.1 Bacteroidales bacterium
CCGGAGGAGCTGGCGGAAGCGGACAAGCTGATCTTTCCCGGCGTGGGTCATGCCCGGCCTGCCATGGAAGTCCTTAAACAGCAGGGTATGGATCAGGCCATAAGAGAATTCAAAGGGCCTGTGCTGGGTATTTGCCTTGGTATGCAATTGATGGCTGCCTCTTCCGAGGAAGGAAACATGAGGGGTCTTGGGATATTCAACGAAGAGATCAAGCGCTTTGCCGGTGATCTCAAGATTCCCCATATGGGATGGAACAGCCTCTATCAGCTGAATGGACCTTTGTTTAAAGGGGTAGCGGAGAACAGCTATGTCTATTTTGTGCACAGCTATTTCATGCCCCAAAGCAAACAGTCCATTGCCCTTTGCTCTTACGAACAGCCTTTTACAGCAGCCATCAGCCGGGATCAATTCTTTGGCCTGCAGTTTCATCCGGAAAAAAGCGGAAAACCCGGCATGCAAATCCTTAAAAATTTCATTGACCTATGATAGCCATACCTGCCATTGACATCATGGACGCCTCATGCGTGCGTCTGCTGAAAGGACGTTTTGATCAGCAAAGGACTTATGAAAAAAGTCCGCTGGATACGGCCAGGGCCATCGAAGCAGCGGGCATCACCCATCTGCACCTGGTAGATCTGGACGGTGCCCGCCAGGGTACACCCGTCAATTTGCCTTTGCTTGCGACCCTTTCGAAAGAAACATCCCTGCGGATAGATTATGGCGGAGGGATCCGGAGCATGGAATCGATCCGCAAAGTCCTTGATGCCGGGGCAGATAAAGTAAACCTGGGAACCTTCCTGTTTGCTGACCCGGACAATCCCCGGCGTTGTATCGACCAGTTCGGCCAGGATGCACTGATTGCGGCTGTTGACATCCGGGAGGGACGGGTGGCTGTAAAAGGCTGGCAAGAAGCCACCGAAACAGATACGCACACAGCCATCGAAGCCCTGCTGGAAGCGGGATGGCGCTATTTTTCGGTGACAGATATCGGCAGGGATGGCACCATGCTGGGTCCTGATCCCTTTTTTTATTTCCCGTTGGTAACGGCCTACCCGGAAGCCACGTTTATCGGAGGAGGCGGTGTTGCTTCCATGAAAGACCTGGAGATGCTGCGGTCATGCGGGCTACATGCTGCGGTAACCGGCAAAGCTGTCTTTGAAGGAAAAATTTCCCTGGAAGACCTCAGCGAGTTCAACAGCACCCCTCCCTGATCCCCGTCCCCGGCCACCAGCAGGCCTCCACCTTTGGCCTTATCTCTGGGAGCTTTCAACTGTTGGCTTCTAACATCCAACATCTAATAATTAAATCCTAATTCTCATGCTTACAAAAAGAATCATCCCCTGCCTGGATATAAAAGAGGGACGCACCGTAAAAGGGGTTAGTTTCGTTAACCTGCAGGATGCCGGTGACCCGGTAGAGCTCGCAGCCAGGTATTCCGAGGAGGGTGCCGATGAGCTTACTTTGCTTGATATCACCGCGACCCTGGAAAAGCGCAGCACCTTTCTGCGCGTGGTGGAAGATGTGGCAGCAGCTATATCCATTCCTTTTACCGTAGGCGGCGGTATAGCCAGTGAGGCAGAGGTCGAAAAACTGCTTTCAAAAGGAGCAGACAAGGTATCTGTCAATACTGCTGCGCTTCGTGATCCAGGCCTCATAACCAGGCTCTCCGATGCTTTTGGCAACCAGTGCGTAGTAGTGGCGATAGACGCCCGGCTTATTGAGAGCCAGTGGCAGGTCGTCAGCCATGCCGGTACAAGGGTCACTACCATCAAAGCCATTGAATGGGCAAAAGAGGTCTGTGACCGGGGTGCGGGGGAGATCCTGCTCACCTCCTTTACTGCCGATGGCAGCCGTAAGGGCTTCTCCCTTGATATCACGAGGCAGGTAGCAGAGAGCGTACCCGTTCCGGTGATCGCCTCAGGCGGGGCCGGGATACCAGAACATTTCCTTGACGTATTTACGGATGGACGTGCTGATGCTGCACTGGCTGCAGGCATTTTTCATTATGATGTGATACGCATTGAAGAAGTAAAAGCCTTTCTGAAAAATCATAATATAAACGTGAGGCTTTGACATACAAAACATTATTCTAAAACCTGGTACAATGAATACAGAAAAACTCAATTTTGATAAATCCGGCGGCTTGCTTCCTGTAGTTGCCCAGGATGCTGAAACCAATATAGTGTTGATGCAAGGCTGGATAAACAGGGAGGCCCTGGCAAAGACCATGGAATCCGGCAAGCTGACCTTTTTCAGCAGAAGCAAAAATCGCCTGTGGACCAAAGGGGAAAGTTCAGGCAACTTCCTCCTGGTAAAAGACATACTGGCTGATTGCGACAACGACTGTTTGCTGGCAAAGGTAGAGCCCGCCGGCCCCGCCTGTCATACCGGGCAGGATACCTGCTTCGGGGAAGATAATACCCTCGCTGGAAGAAAAGCGGCAGATAAGGAAGATGAACATGGTGGCCTGGCCTTTCTGGACGAACTGGAAAGTATATTGAGAAGCCGGCAATCCGCTGATCCCTCCACAAGTTACACCG
>SLEW01000181.1 GCA_007124575.1 Bacteroidales bacterium
ATTGCATTAAGGTGACTGACAATCACGTCGGTCGCTCCTTTTTTGTCTTCAACATATTTTTTGTTTATGGCTCCCAGGGCGCGCCACTTGCCGGGTTCTGACAGGATAGTATCTGATACCTTTTTCAGGTCTTCTGCATTTTGTATGACAAAGACCCCACCCAGCTTAAGCAATTCCAGGGCTTCAGCAAACTTCTTATGTCTGGGTCCCATGAAAACAGGGACACCATAGGTAGCCGCTTCCAGGATATTGTGAATCCCCTGACCAAAGCCCCCACCTACATATGCCAATTGGCCAAAGCGGTAAAGTCTGGACAGCAGCCCCATGCGGTCAATGATCATGATCTCAGCATCAGACGGCGGTTTGCTTTCTGTTTCTGATAGCAGCACAGCATTACGTCCGGCTTGTTTTTGCAGCCTTTTTATGTTTTCATCGTCCACCTCATGCGGGGCGATTATCATACGCAAAGGATGGCGGCTTTTGCGTAAAAACTCAAAAAGAAGTTTCTCATCTTTAGGCCATGTGCTGCCCGCAACCAACACCAGATGACCTTCTGAAAAACTTTCCACCGCGGGAATGGAAGCACCGGCTTTTGCCAATGCGTGAACACGGTCGAAACGCGTGTCGCCACTTATGGTAACCTGCTCAATGCCATTCTTTTTTAACAGATCTGCAGAGTGCTTATCCTGAACAAAAAAGTGAGATATCAGGGCAAGTTGCTTCCTGAACCACCCCCCGTAAGGACGAAAAAAAAGTTGCCCGGGTCTGAAAATGGCTGATATCACAAGGGTATGCACCCCTTGCCGTGCTAAAGCGCGAATGTACCCGTACCAGTATTCATATTTTACAAATACCGCCATTTCAGGACTCCATATATCCAGAAAACGAGCTACGTTGCCAGGCGTATCCAGGGGAAGGTACACCACGGCATCAGCCTGGTCATAATTTTTTCTTATCTCAAAACCACTGGGAGAGAAAAAGCTGACAAGCACGATCCAACCAGGATGATCCCTGCGGAAGCGTTCAATCACAGAGCGACCCTGTTCAAACTCTCCCAAAGAAGCACAATGAAACCAGATGGTGGATGCTGAAGGGTGTTTCTGCTGTAAAATATCAGCCTGGGCCTGCATGTCAGCAACCCAGCCCCTTCTGCCACGCACCCAACGCCTCGCTTTTGCCGAAAACAAGGCCGCCAGCCTGATAGCCAGCATGTAAAGCAATACAAAAAGCCTGTAAATGATATACATCACGATTTTTTTCTTTCCTCAGGATTGCAAAGATAAACAGTATGAATGACCACATGAAGACATTTATGCAATTTCTCGAAAAAAAGCCCCCTCTTAAAGACAAGGAACGAATAATTTTTATCTTTGCGATCAAATGTTTAACCTCTTTGTGATTTTGTGTTTTGGTTGGATGAACCGGTTACTTTGTGAGCCAGTCGATGCCAGGCAACTACCTGAGATCCATCCCCCGTTTTTCGCCTCGCTGGCAAAGAGATTTCATGAGATTAATTTTAACTTTCTTATCACTTGAATATGGAAAAAATACAAATGGTTGACCTGAAGCGTCAATACGAAAAAATTCAACCCGAAGTTGACGCAGCGGTTTTAGATGTGATCAAATCAACAAAATACATCAATGGCCCGGAAGTAAAATCTTTTCAGCAGGAGCTTGAGGCCTACCTGGGTGTTAAGCATGTAATTCCCTGTGCCAACGGCACAGATGCACTCCAGGTGGCTATGATGGCCCTTGATCTCAAGCCTGGCGATGAAGTGATTACCACATCGTTTACTTTTGTAGCTACCGTTGAAGTAATTGCTTTGCTTGGACTTACGCCTGTGTTGGTAGATGTGGACCCCGATACATTCAACATAGACCCCGGATCGTTACGTAAAGCGATCACAAAAAAAACCAAAGCGATTGTGCCTGTGCATCTTTTTGGGCAGAGCGCACACATGGAGCCCATCATGGACATTGCTGAAGCTCATGGGCTGGCCGTCATTGAAGACAATGCCCAGGCCATTGGGGCCGACTACATCTTTGCTGACGGCAGCAGAAAAAAGACAGGCACAATAGGTCATGTGGGGTGTACATCTTTCTTTCCCTCCAAAAACCTGGGCTGTTATGGTGACGGTGGCGCTGTTTTCACCGATGACGATGACCTGGCGCAAAAACTAAGGGTAATAGTAAATCATGGCATGGAAGTAAGGTATTACCATGATTCGGTGGGCGTGAACTCCCGCCTTGACAGCATCCAGGCTGCCATACTGCGTATCAAGTTGCGGCGTCTGGATGAATATGCCAAAGCCCGCAGAAAGGCCGCAGATTATTATGATGAAGCATTCCGCGACCATCCGGGGCTCGCCATACCCTGCAGAAGCGATTATTCGACCCACGTTTTTCACCAGTATACACTAAAAACCAGCGGGATAGACAGGTTTGCCCTGCAGGAATACCTTATGTCGAATGAGGTGCCGGCCATGGTATATTACCCGGTACCCATGCACCTGCAAAAAGCATATCATGACCCAAGGTA
>SLEW01000053.1 GCA_007124575.1 Bacteroidales bacterium
ATGCCCGAAACGGCTTACCGGTCGCACTCACTCCTGGGCGACCTCCTTACCTATGGCGACCTGGTAGTCCTGATCACTCCCATCGACACCGAGGCTCCGGAAGGAAGGCTCATTTTACCCCAGGTGCAGGCCATCCGCGACATCATCGACAACGATTGCATCGCCGTGGTGGTGAAAGAGAGAGAGGTGGATACCCTGATGAAGACCCTGCAGCCTAAGCCGAAACTGGTGGTCACCGACTCACAGGTTTTCCTGAAAGCAGACGCCTCCATCCCTAAAGACATCCCGCTCACCAGCTTTAGCATCATGCTCGCCCGGCACAAGGGAGACTTTGAAAACTACCTGAAGGGCACACCGAAAATTGATGACCTTACAGACGGCGACCGTGTGTTGCTGCTGGAGTCGTGTACACACCATGTGGCGTGTGACGACATCGGACGGGTGAAGATCCCGCGCTGGATGAACAATTATACCGGCAAACAGCTTGAGTACGAAGTGGTGGCCGGCCTGTCAGATCTGCCCAGACCCATTACCGATTACGCCCTGGTGGTCCAGTGCGGAGGATGCATGATCACACAAAAGCAGATCAAAAGCCGCCTCAGAGAGGCTGTAGCCGCTAACGTCCCGGTGACAAACTATGGCATGGCAATTGCTTTTATGCATGGGATATACCACCGTGCCGTGGCCCCTTTTACCAAACTGGAACAAACAGATGAGGATTATTTATAATGAGTAAGGCTATTGAAAATATTTTGCAACAGGAAGTCCTTTCAAAAAAGGATATCGTCCGTTTACTGAATAGCGACGAAACAGAGCGCAAGGTGCTCTTTGCGCGTGCCGCTGAGGTAAAAGAGGCGTATGTTGGGAAAAAAGTTTATTACCGGGGCCTGGTCGAATTCTCCAACCTCTGCGGGAAAAACTGTCTCTATTGCGGCATCCGTGCCGGCAACAAAAAGGCACACCGCTATGAGGTTACCGCGGATGAGGTATTGGAGGCGGCTCGCTACGCCTGGGATAATAAATTCGGCAGTATCGTGATTCAGGCCGGGGAGCGTAGTGGAAAGGACTATGTGACACGTATTGAACGCCTGGTAAAGGAGATCAAGCAGATGAGTCGAGGTGAACTGGGTATCACCCTGTCGCTGGGCGAGCAAACGGAAGAAACTTACCGCCGGTGGTTCGAAGCCGGAGCCCACCGTTATCTGCTCCGCATAGAAGTTTCCAACCCCGGGATGTATTATCGCTACCATCCCAAAGACAAGACACATGATTACCAGGAACGCCTCAACGCGCTTTACCTGCTCCGTAAAGTCGGATACCAGGTCGGCTCGGGGGTGATGATCGGACTGCCCTTTCAAACCCTTGATGATCTGACCGATGACTTGCTCTTCCTTCAGGATCACGACATCGATATGGTTGGGATGGGACCCTACATAGAGCACGAAGACACGCCGATGTATCAATACAGGGATCAGCTCATTCCCAAAATGGAACGCTTTTATCTGAGCTTAAAAATGGTGGCGGTGCTGCGTATCATGATGAAAGATATAAACATTGCCGCTACCACTGCCATGCAGGCAATCGACCCCATGGGGCGGGAGAAATCCATCAAGGTGGGTGCCAACATCATCATGCCTAACCTTACGCCGACACGTTATCGCGAAGATTATCTGCTGTATGAGGATAAACCTTGCACTGATGAAGATGCAGAAGAGTGCAAACGCTGCCTGGAAGCCAGGATACACATGGCAGGAGGGGAGATTGGCTATGGCGAATGGGGTGACTCAAAGCATTTTGCCAGACGCAAAAAATCATAGTGCATGCCTTGGTTTTTTAAATAACGCATTGACCCGCAATATACGATATGCAAGAAAAAGAGTTTACATCAGGCGCCCTTCGGGTAAACCTGGAAGAAACCCGTATCAAAGATATTGAGATTCCTGAACACCACCAGGAAATCATCAATTTGTCTGAAAATCACTGGGGAATTAATAAAAGAGCGAAAAGTTTTTTTGAAGAACTGAACCATCCCTATGCCAACCATAAGATCATCATAGACGAATACCGGAAAATCCTTCTTGGCGACCGTTGGCTCTATGAACAATCTGAACATCCGGAAAAAGCTATACTATTCTTTCTGGATATTGCCTTCGGGCTTTTCAGGCAACCCATTAAAGATGAGGACGCCTCGCAGCTTCTCAGAACATACCTGGAGTTTTTCGGCGAAAAGGACTTACCTGAGAAGCCTTGGTATCACAAAGCCGCCGGACACCTTTTCAGTGTCCTTGACTATTTGCTGGAGCACAGGCCCACGGTATTGATACAAAACGCCGACTTGCTGAAAAAACATCTGGGCATCATAGCGGAAGAAAAAGATTATGCTGCAAAAATCCTTGATCTTGTGAAAGATATAGCCGGACGGAGTATTGATTTCTGGCGGAACAATACTCCCACGGAGGCATGGTTTGAAAAACGTAAACACCTGTTTTCAAAAGACTATTCTCACCTGATAAAAAATTTGGGAGAGGTTTTTTTTGA
>SLEW01000310.1 GCA_007124575.1 Bacteroidales bacterium
ATAAATCCAAATAATCGCCTGATAAACAACATATTATATCAACAAAAACAAGCGGCTTTTCAACAATTTGTTAATAACCCACGTATTTTTAAACCCCGTTTCATGCGTCGGCCCTGGCAGAAAAAAGACCATCGAGTTGTGTTGTTACATTGATCCGGACATACTGCCGGACTCAAATTTGTTTCTGATGCCTGTTTTTTTGACAAAAAGGAAGTTTTTAACAATTTTCGGGCAGTTATTAATAACAGACCTCCGCCCGCTTGTGTTTTAGCGGTTGTTTGTTGGTTTTTGGTGTTCTGATTGTTGTTTTGTATTCCCGGGTGCTGTTGCAAAGGGATTACGCGCTGTGTTTGCACTTACCAGTTCATCCAACGGCAAAAGTGGCCGCGCAAATCCGCGCTGCGATGCATCCGCGTCATCCGCGTTCGTTCATGTTATGCAGCTAAAAACCCCTGCACCAGCAAAACACATCTCAGGATCTGCTCGCGCAAAACCGGAGATTCTTCCAAAAATCCAAAAAGTAAGGGATTTCCCGGGAAATGGATATTGAACAAAAGCAAAAGCATGGAACGAAGGTCATAAAGTATTTGTAACGGGCTCAAATGCCAGGATGCTTAGTGCCGAATCAGGGACGCATCTGACTGGCAGATATCTTCAAACCGAATTGTTTCCATACTCATTCGCAGAATTTTTGTGGATCAGGTGAAAATGATCTGGGTATTGTCTCCACCGCAATGACCGTAAAAGTCACCAATGGTCAATACACCGCTGCAACCTTCCCACAGGTCTTCCTGTTCGAGTTTAAACATGTCCATGGCCAGCTTACAGGCAAAAATTTCGCCGCCACCGGCCGTGATCATTTCCAGAAATTCATCCACCGGCGGAATATCCAGATTGTCCATTTGTTTTTTCATCATGGCTGACACACCGGCCTCAACACCTGGCAGCATCCCCACGATGGAGGGGAAGGGTAGCCCGCCGGGCATGCGCATGGCCGGGTTTCCCACGGTGGCAGTATGGATTTTTTTCATTTGCTTTCGGGTAATGGCGTCCAGTCCGAAAAAGGTAAAAAACACCTTGGCTTCTATCCCCTCCATCACGGCACCATTGGCCATGACCAGTGTAGCATATACATCCTCTATGGACCCTTTGGCACATATGATGCAAACCTTCTTCAGGGGTTTTTCATTGGTTTCTTTGTTCATCGCGTTAATGGTTTTGGGTTATACACAACTTGTTGGTTTTGGTATGCCGGCTATTTTGGAAGAATATTTCAGCGGGCCTCCGGGAAACAGTTTATACAGTCCCTTGATATCAGTAATGCCTGATTTGCCTACCTTCCTGATAGTGAGCTGGGTGCCTTGTGCGTGCTGTTCACGCAAATAGTCGATTACTTCAAAATGTTTATCAGTAAGCTCTATGCCAATTTCTTTGGCCATTTCTCCGGCAATTTCCTTTGTCCATTCTTCCGGGTTTGCAAGATACCCTTCCTGGTCTACTGCTACATTTTTGCCTGCTATCGTTTCTTGAGCCATAATTGTTTGTTTTTTAATTGTTTGAAAGATTATTTATTTTCGAAAACTTTTTCAGAAAAGTGATCATGAAACCCATGGCGGATTTCATCTCCGGGCTGTTCATTTCCCGCATTACTTTAAACAGGGAATAAGACGGCGGGGTTCCTTGCTGACTTTCGTCCAGTGCCTGTATGGCGTTGTTTACCGTTTCGAGCAACTCCGGGCGGGTCATGTTTTTTAATGTGTGCAACAGGGGGACAATATTCCCGGAGAGGGTCCGGAGGTCTTCCGGAGTAAATCCGGTAACGATATTGTCTGCCAACGTTCCCATTTCCCGCGCAAACTCAAAATATCCTTTCTTTTCGAGCAGGTGGAGGTTTTTGGTGAATTCAATGATGAGTTCGTTCAAAATGGGAGAAGCATCCTGTTTCAGGTCCATCATGCTATCAACCAGGGATAGCATCTCATTGAAATTTTTGATGTTTTTCAACAGGTTCACACCCAACTGTCTGAGTTGGTCAGGATCAATCTCAATATCCTGCTTTTCCAGTTCTATTACCGAGTCGTTGTACACCTCTTTTCCGATCAGCGACAGGTCGGTAACCAGGTCATCAGTGGCCTCCGCCCTGAGCCGTTGTTGATTTACATGGTCAAGTACCTGGTCCAGCTTCTGTTCCAGGGTGTCCATTCTTCTGCTTATATTATTTTTGTCCATAAGAATCAATATTTAAGGGTTCCGGTCAGCTGACCACCTTACGTTTTCCTGCCATGGTCATTTCAGATTCAACCGGCAATTCCTTTCCTTTCAGCAGGATATGCCAGTAAATCCATCTGAACATTATCTTTCCATAGTGATTGACGCGTGTGTTTTTCAGCAGATCAAAGGGTCCGATACCTGGCAGGGGGAACGTGCCGGGAAGGGGTTCGGTATCGTAGTTGAAGTCGATCAGGGCGCCCTTGCCGTATCCGGTCTCAATGTAACAGTTGGCATGACCATCAAAGCTGGCAGTCATCGG
>SLEW01000273.1 GCA_007124575.1 Bacteroidales bacterium
ATCACCTTGCTGATGCTGGTTCCCGTGATGCGAAACGCACCCTGGACGCTTGACAGGGTCCTGTGGAAAAACATGCTCATCTATGCCCTGCCGCTGCTGGTAGCTGGCATGGCAGGATGGGTAAACGAAGCTCTTGACAAGCTCCTGCTGAAATACATCCTTCCGGAAAGCATTGCCCTGGAACAGGTGGGGATCTATGGCGCAGTGTATAAGTTGGCCATGATGATGACTATCTTCATTCAAGCCTTTCGTTTCTCGGCCGAACCCTTTTTCTTTGCCCAGGCATCCAAAGAAAATGCCCGCGAACTCTTTGCCAAAGTAATGAACTACTTTGTGGTCGCCTGCCTCCTCATATTTCTGGGTATCATGCTATTCATGGACATCGTCAAACATTTCATCGGGCCGGGCTTCCATGAAGGACTCGCCGTGGTGCCCATCCTGCTGCTGGCCAACATGTTCCTGGGCATATACTGGAACCTGTCCATCTGGTACAAGCTTACTTCAAAGACCCTCTACGGTGCAGGATTTGCCATCGCCGGAGCCCTCATCACCATCCTCCTTAACATCTGGTGGATACCACACTTTGGCTACCACGGCTCCGCCTGGGCCACCCTCGTCTGCTACTTTACTTTGGCAGTCCTGTCGTTCCTGTTTGGCAGGAAACATTACAAGATCCCATACAGCCTCATGAAAATATTTCTGCTTATTACCATCGCCATGGGTGTCTACTTCGTCAGCACCATCACCAGCCAGCTCATTCCGGCACTGATGTATCCCATCCACCTGGCCCTGCTCCTGGTATTCCTGCTCGGCGCCCTCCTGGTAGACCCGTCACTGCGCACCATGATTCAAACCTTTAAGGCCCGTGGCCGTTAGTATGTTGACGTTTTTTGTGAATATGCTTATTTTTGCAAACAGAAAAAAATCTATATGTCATCTACTGTAAATCATACCAGTTCAAACACCAGGATATCCGCGAAGGCCGTTGAGATCCTGGATCAGTTTGCCCGCGACAACCATGACGTGCAGAAAATGGCCATAGAGGCTGCTGATGACAAGGCATTCAGTGGAAAAATCCGCGACATGGTCATGGAGTACATGGATGCTCATCCGCAGACTTATGCGTTTTACCGTTTTGAGGCAGAAGGTCGTGAGGCCATGGAGCAGCTCAGCTGGCAGGATTATGCCGCCATCAGGCTGCTTGACTACCTTGACCACGAGGGGGAATCGTACGAAGACCTGAACCTTCGCGGAGAAAAGGTTGTCAATCAGCCCTTTGTCATGCTTCGCAGGGCGCTCACAGACGGCACGGGTGAGGGCATGGCAGACTTTTTCATGGATATGCTCCACCTTTTTCGTCAGTTTCGCGGAAAGGCCGCACCTAAGCTGCCCTCAAAAAACCAGGTCCTGCAGTGGATGACAGAATATCCGGATGGCCTGGATCCTGAGATCATAAAGATCCGCAAAAAAAACAAGGCACGCATCATCCGGGTGCTGATTGACAAAATCGACAACAAGCAGATGATCAGCACGCGTTTTTCTTTTCCCGAGGGGGCCGGCCCGCAAGAAAAGGAGGAACTGTTGGAGCAGTGGTGGGAAAGCCACCTTTTCCACCTGAAATTCGCCGTTCGCGACCCCGACACCCTGAACGAAATGCTGGGCAACTCACTGGGATCTGAGACCATGTCGTTGCTGCAAAAAGCCAAAAAACAGGGCATACCCTTTTTCGTGAACCCTTATTACCTGTCGCTGCTTAACGTGGACGCCCCTGAATTTGCCCTGGGCAAAGACCTCGCGATCCGTTATTACATCATTTACTCCAAAGAGCTTGTAGACGAGTTTGGACACATCGTAGCGTGGGAAAAAGAGGACAAGGTGGAGCCCGGCAAGCCCAATGCCGCTGGATGGATCCTTCCCACCAGCCATAATGTCCACCGCCGTTACCCCGAAGTCGCCATCATGATCCCCGACACGATGGGGCGCGCGTGTGCCGGATTGTGTGCCTCATGTCAGCGCATGTATGATTTTCAGCGCGGCAACCTCAACTTCGACCTGGACAAATTGCAGCCTGACAAGACCTGGGACGAGAAGCTGAGGATGATCATGAAGTACTGGGAAGAAGACTCCATGCTTCGCGACATCCTGATTACCGGCGGCGACGCCCTGATGAGCTCCGATAAGTCTATTGAGAAAATCCTGGATGCTGTCTATGAAATGGCGTTCAAAAAGCGGCAGAAAAACAAGACCTTGCCCGACGGCATGAAACATGCTGAGATCCTGCGCATACGACTGGGAACCCGCTTGCCGGTTTACCTGCCTCAGCGAATCAATGAAAACCTGACCCGCATCCTGATGGACTTCAAGGCGCGTGCCAGCAAAATTGGCATAAAACAATTTGTGGTGCAGACCCACTTCCAGTCGCCCATGGAGATCACCCCGGAAGCCAAAAAGGGGATCGACAGGCTCACCTCGGCCGGCTGGACCGTTACCAATCAGCTGGTGTTCACCTCGCCAGCAAGCCGCCGCGGACACACCAATAAACTGCGTCAATCACTTAATGACATCGGAATACTTCCTTATTACACTTTCAGCGTCAAGGGCTACCGGGAAAACTCCTTTAAGTTTGCCACCAATGCACGTGCCGTGCAGGAACAAATGGAAGAAAAGGTGATCGGCGAGATCCCGCAGGAGCACAGGAGAGCGATCAGAACCTTTCCCGAAAAGGCAGAAAACATGGTAGATAACATCAACAGCCTGCGCCAAAAGGCAGACATTCCCTTCCTGGCAACAGACAGGAATGTTATCAACCTTCCCGGAGTTGGCAAGAGCATGACATACCGCGTGATCGGCATTACCAATGACGGACGTCGCATCCTGGAGTTTGACCACGACCACACCCGCAGCCACAGCCCCGTGATCGACAAGCTGGGCAAATTCAAGATCATCGAGTCCAAGTCTGTTGCCAAATACCTTGAACAGCTGGAGTGGATGGGTGAAAACACCAAAGACTACGAAAGCATCTGGGGTTACTCCATAGGTGAAACAGAGCCGCGCACCTCCATTTACGAGTACCCGGAGTTTGATTACGAACTCACCAAAGAGATCACCAACTACGGAGGGTAACTCCTGGATTTTGGCTGCTGGCTCTTTTGGCAAGACTTTCCCCGGATTTTTGCGTTAAAGCGTTTTACGTTCTGCGTTTTGCTGAACGCAAACCCCTGTGTCCGCTATCCAGCACCCTGCGTCCGGTAACGTACACTTTCCGCCTTTTTGTTAAATAACCAAAAAAACCAGGAACGTTTTTTAGGTTTTCTTATCTTCGCCAAAACCAAACGAAAGCAAGCTTTTTGATTTTTTGCACCACAAAAACTACACTTTGGTATGTTTTTTGATAGAAAAAAGCCATTCACAAGAAAACCCGCAGACGCTTCCGGGTTTTCTGCTTCGGGCAACTGGGCTGTCAGGCAGGCTGCCGGTCCCGATAAAATGCCGCAGGCGCAGCACCTGGACTGCGTGCCGTAACATCAGCACATAACCCCAATGTAGTGACAGGGCTTAACCTGTCAAACCGAAATACAAACAGATGAACCCAGCGTAGTGACAGGACTTGACCTGTCAAACCGAAATATAAACAGATGAACCAACGTATTATTCAGGAGGCCGCAGAACTTTTTTTCAAAAAGGGCATCCGGGCAGTTACCATGAATGATGTGGCAGATGCCCTGGGAATCAGCAAGCGCACTCTTTACGAACACTTCCATAACAAGGAAGAGCTTTTGAGAGAATGCCTCAAGCATCATTACCAATCCCATAAAAAACAGATTGAACAGCTGGAGGAAGAGGCGTCAAACCCGGTAGACATCATGCACCGTCATTTTCGCTACCACGTAATACGCATCAACGAATACCACCCCAACTTTGCGCAAGAGCTGCAGAAACTCCACCCCAATATATGGAACACCCTCGTGGCTGAACTTGTCGAAGACAGGGAAAAGTATACCATGGATCTCATATCTGAAGGTGTCAGACAGGGATATTTCCGTGAGGACACAGACTCGTGGGTGGCCAGCAAGATGTTGTTTGCTCATGTAGACCTGTTGTCAGACACTGATACTTTTCCCCCGGAACGCATTCCGCGCTCTGATCTGTTCAGGCAGATCATAACAAGCTTCCTCCGGGGTCTTTCCACCGAAAAAGGATTCAAAGAAGTAGAAAACCTGTTTTATAATCCCAAGCATGAATCATATGTTTAGAAAACAAACACACAAACAATCTTTCCTGCCGGTCATGATCCTGTCATGGTTGTTGATTATTGCGGGGCTTTCGGGCTCCCATGCGCAAACCCCGGCCGACACCCTGTTCATAGACCTCGAAGAGGCCATGGCCATAGCCCGCGAGCACAACCCCACGCTGAAGGTTGCGAGGCTCGACGTGGAAAGTGCCGAGGTAGGCGTGCAGGAAGTCAGAAGCAGCTACCTGCCTTCGTTGAACGTCGGCGGTAATTACAACCGCAACATCAAGCGGCCGGTCATCTTTTTGCCCGAAGACAGTCCTTTTGGTGACGGCGGGGTGATCGAGGTTGGATCAGAAAACTCCTTCATGGGGGTTTTGTCTTCCGAAATGCCCTTGCTAAATCTGGGGCTTAATCGCTCCCTGAGGGTTGCGCGCAAGGAAAAAACCCTTGCCGGCGAGCAGTTCAGGGGCAGCAAGCTGGAGCTGGACTATAATGTGCAGACGGCCTTTTTCGATGTATTGCTTGCCAGCGAGTCCAAACAGGTGATGCAAAAGAGCTTTGCCAATGCCATGGACAACCTGGAGCGCACGCGCCGGATGCATGATCAGGGCATGGTGGCCGAGTACGATTTGATACGCGCCGAGGTGCAGGCTGAAAACCTGCGGCCCAATGTGATGCAGGCTGAAAATGCTTATGAAGTGGCTGTTAACTACCTGAAGGCCCTTATCGGGCTGGATGAGGCGCAGCCCCTGGCGATCCGGGAAAACCTCTCAGACGTGACCGTTTCGCGCATGTCTGATTTTAACATACAGGATGCTGACCGCAGTCTTCAGCAAAACACCGACCTTGCCCAGATGAACCTGCAGCTCGACCTGGTGGGGCAGCAGCGCGAGATGGCGAAGGCTGGCGGCTATCCCATGCTGGACCTGGCAGGCAACTACCAATACCAGACGGAGGCCAACCACTTTCGCTTCAGTGACTTTCATTGGGTGGAAACCTTTTCGGCCGGCCTGAGGCTCACCATACCCTTGTTTAACGGCTTTGCTGTGCGACATCAGACCCGGCAGCTTGAGATCCTGGGCGACCAGATACGCCTTCAGAAAGAATTCCTGGAAGACAACCTGAACATCCAGCTGGACAATATCCTGAAGACCATGATGGTGGCCATGGAACAAACCTCCAACGCCCGAAGCAACGTACGCATGGCCGAGAGGGGTTTTGAGATCGCCAAAACACGTTATGAGACCGGCCAGGGCACCCTGATGGAGCTTAACGACAGCGAAGTGGCCCTCACCCAGGCACGCTTTAACCTGCTGCAGGCAAAATACGACGTCCTGAACGCAAAAGCCGAATACGACAAATTTATCGGAGAAAACAAACCATTGTAAACATACACAGAAAACAATCACATCATGAGAACACGTTTCATTTTAAACATGGCATGGCTGTCCGCCCTTCTCTTTTTGGCCGGAGGATGTGCAATGATAGAAGAGGAAGAGGCAGAAGAGCGCGACAAGGTATTGGTTGAATTGACCAAGATAGAAAGCACTGTTTTGCCGGATGACATACGCACCACCGGTACGGTGGAGGCCTATGAGGAAGCCTACATCGGCGCCCCCGGACCTGCCCGCATAGAGGAAATCCTTGTAGATGTAGGCGATCACGTAGAAAAAGACCAACTCCTGGTGCAAATGGACCGCGCCCAGCTTTTCCAGGCAAAGGTGCAGCTCGACAACCTGCGGGAAGACCTGCGCAGGCTTGACACCCTGCTGCATGTCGGGGCCACCACCAGGCAGCAGTACGACCAGCTGAAGACCCAATACGAAGTAGCACAAAGCAACGTGGAAAACCTGGAAGAGAACACCCAGATCCGCGCCAACATCCCGGGCATCATCACAGGAAGATATAACAGCGATGGCGAGATCTTTACCATGTCGCCAAGCACACCAGAAGGCAAGGTGGCTATCGTATCTTTGAAACAAATTCAGCCGGTGAAGATTACCATCGGTGTTTCAGAGCGCTACTTTCCCATGATAGCTGCCGGACAACAGGCTGTATTGCGCTCAGAAATTTACCCGGACAGGGAGTTCACCGGAGAAATAAGCAAAATTTACCCAACCATTGACCGGGCCTCGGGGACTTTTAAAGTTGAGATCAGGGCAGACAATGACGACCTGGCGCTTCGGCCGGGAATGTTTGGCCGTGTAACCCTTAACATTGGTGAGATTGAGGGCCTCCTGGTACCTGCGCTGGCAGTCCGCAAGCAGGTAGGGTCAGATGAGCGCTTCGTGTTTGTGGCAGAAGATGGTGTAGCCCACCGGCGGCCTGTCACCCTGGGCCGCACCTTTGATGACAAGCATGAGATCCTTTCAGGCATCGAAGCCGGTGAAATGCTGGTTATTAAGGGACAGCATAACCTGATGGACCAGATGGAAGTAGAAATTGTGAATTAAAAACAGCATTCGAATGAAAATTTATCGTTCTGCAGTACAAAGACCCATAACCACCCTGATGGTGTTTGTGGCCCTGCTGGTAATCGGGGGCTACAGCCTGCAAAACCTGCCCGTCGACCTCTACCCTGAGATCGAGCCGCCCATCATCAGCGTTTTTACCGTATACCAGGGAGCCAGTGCGTCGGATATCGAGACCAATGTCACGCGCCCGCTGGAAGACAACCTGAGCATGATCACCGACCTGAAGGAGATCTCCTCGGTGTCGCGCGACGATGTGTCTACCATCATGATGGAATTCGAATACGAAACCAACCTGGATGAGGCCACCAACGAGATCCGTGATGTGATCGACCGCATCACGCGCATCCTCCCTGAAGACATTGAGCAGCCCACCATCTTTAAGTTCAGCACAGCCATGATCCCGGTGATGGTGATGGCCGCCACGGCCGAAGATAGTTATCCTGCCCTGGCCAAGATCATCGACGACGAGGTGGTGAACCCGCTGAGCCGCATCGAAGGCGTAGGCACGGTCAACGTCACCGGCGAACCTGTCAGGGAAATACAGGTGAACGTAGACCCGGAGCAGCTTGACGCTTACAACATGACAGTAGAACAGCTGGGCGGTGCGATTGCTTCCGAGAACATCAACCTTCCTTCAGGGAACATCAAGATGGGGCAGGTAGACTACCCCTTGCGCTTCGTGGGAGAGTTTGAGGAAAGCCGGCACATGCGGGGCATGGTGGTGGGCACCTTCGAAGGCCGCCCGGTATACCTCGAAGATGTGGCAGAGGTCAAAGACACCCTGCGCGAGCAAACCGTGATGGAACGTCTGAACAAAGAACAGAGCCTCCGCCTGATCGTGCAACGTCAGTCTGGCGCCAACACCGTACAAATTGCCAGTGAAATCAACGAGAGAATCCCGGAGATCCAGGAAAACCTTCCTCCCGACGTAAAGCTGCTGACCATCATAGACCTCTCTGAGTTTATCACTGACTCCATCGACAACCTGGTGAACATCCTTTACTTCGCCGCCATCTTTGTTACCATTGTGGTGCTCTTTTTCATCGGACGATGGCGGGCCACCTTCATCATCATCCTTACCATTCCGGTGTCGCTGGTAGCTGCATTTATCTTTCTGTTCTTTACCGGCAACACGCTGAACCTGATCTCTCTTTCCAGTTTGACCATTGCCATGGGAATGGTGGTAGATGATGCCATTGTGGTGCTGGAAAACACCACCAAACACATTGAGCGGGGCAGTTCACCCCGGGAAGCTGCCGTTTACGGCACCAACGAGGTAGGTCTTGCCGTCGTGGCATCCACCCTTACCGTGTTGGCTGTATTCCTGCCGCTCACCATGATCTCCGGCCTGATGGGGTTGTTTTTCAGCCAGCTGGGCTTCATCGTGGCGATCACCGTGTCGGTGTCTACCGTTGCCGCCCTCACGCTCACGCCGATGCTGTCGTCTCAGCTCATGTCAAGTGGCGGGGGTCGAAGCAGCGGGTTCGGGCCGCGTATCACCAACGCCATCGTATCCGCCCTGGCAGCCATCGACGACGCCTATGAGCGCCTTCTTGGATATGCCGTGCGCCGGAAAACATTCATCATCATCATATCCGTCCTGATCTTCGCCGGCAGCTTTGCGCTGCTGCCTTTCATCGGCACCGCCTTTATGCCGGAATCAGACCAGAACAGGATCGACGCCGACATCGAGCTTCCCATAGGGCTGCGCCTGGAAGAGACAGCCAAAACAGCACGCGCCCTGGAAGACATCATAGACGAATATCCCGAGATAGACCTTTACAGTGTGAGTGCCGGTGCCGGGATGGGTCTCTTCGCCGGTGACCAGGGCAGCCATACGATAGACCTGACCCTGCGGCTGGTGCCCCAGGCAGAGCGCGATCGCGACGTGTGGCAGGTGGCAGAATCACTGCGACGTGACCTGGACCGCTTCCCGGAAATCGTCGACTACTCAGTCAGCACTGATGGTGGAGGCGGCATGGGGATGGGAGCTCCCATTGCTGTGGAAATATTCGGCGACGACTTTGATGCCACCAACGCCGTAGCAGAAGAGCTTTCAAGGCGTATGGAAGACATCGAAGGCGTGCGCGACATCGGCATCAGCCGCGGCGCAGAACGTCCGGAGCTGCAAATAATCCCTGACCAGGAGAAAATGTCTGCCTTTGGCCTTAACGCCAGCACGGTGGCACAAGCCATCCGCAACCGGATAGAAGGAATGACCGCCTCGCTGTATCGTGAAGATGGCGATGAGTATGATGTGGTCGTAAGACATAAGGAGGAGTTCCGCAACAGCATCGAACACGTAAAGAACATCTCGGTGCAAAACCCGATGGGAATGATGGTCCGCGTGAAAGAGTTCGCTGAAGTGCAAGAGTTTCATGCGCCGCCAAACATCGAAAGAAAAAACCGCGTTCGTTATCTGACGGTGTCCAGCTCACTGCACGAGCGCTCCCTGGGCGATGTTACCGCCGACATCCGTGCTGAGCTCGACGAGATGGAACTGCCCGAAGGCGTATATGTGGAATTTGGAGGGCAGATACAGGATCAGCAGGAAGCCTTTGCCGATCTCGGCCTGTTGCTTGTCCTCAGCATCTTCCTGGTCTACGTGGTGATGGCCGCACAGTTTGAGTCCTTCAGGATGCCCTTCATCATCATGCTGGCCGTACCCTTTGCCTTTACCGGGGTTCTCCTGGCACTGTTCATAACCGGAACGGAACTTTCTGTGATATCCATGATCGGGGGCATCATCCTGGTGGGCATCGTGGTGAAAAACTCCATCGTGCTGGTAGACTTCACCAACCTGATGCACGCCCGCGGCATGAGTGTTGTGCAATCCGTGTTAACAGCCGGAAAATCACGTTTGCGCCCGGTGCTGATGACAAGCCTGACAACCCTGCTGGCCATGATCCCCATGGTGCTGGCCAGAGGCGAGGGATCCGAGATCTGGGCACCCATGGCCATTGCCGTGATCGGCGGACTGGCATTCTCAACACTCGTGACTCTGGTGTTTGTGCCCGTGGTGTACACGGTGTTTGGCGCACGCCAGGTGAAGAAGGCAAAGAGGCGTACGCAAAAGAGATTGAATGGCGTAGGTTAATGTGTTAATGTGCTAAT
>SLEW01000030.1 GCA_007124575.1 Bacteroidales bacterium
AACATACCCGCCGGAGAGCCATACCATCGAAACCTTCCTGCTGAACCACCCCAGCTAAAGGAAAAAAGAGAAAGTGTACAACGGGATGTGCCGCAAAATCAAATATACATGGCATTTCATGTGTGTGGCCGATCCCATCAGGACTTTTATGGCACGGATTTGCTCAGCGACCTTCTGGCCAATGGTGAATCAGCACGACTGCCCGCCAGGTTGATCCATGATCAGGAGATGTTTAGCGAAATCAACGCATACATTACCGGCAACCTGGATCCCGGACTTTTTGTGATTACCGGTAAACCGCATAATGGCGTAGCCGTTGAAAAAGCGGAGGATATGTTGTGGAAAGAAGCCCGGGACCTGCTGACCAATAAGGTAGAAGGGCGCGAGCTGCAAAAGGTCAAAAACAGGGTAGAAGCCACACATACCTTTTCTGAAAGCAATTTGCTGGCGAAAGCCATGAACATGGCCTATTATGAGCTGCAAGGCGATGCAGACAGCTACAACAGGCAATTGGAAAAATATGCCCGTGTCACGGCAGATGACATTCAGCGAATCGCTGCAGAAACCTTTAGAAGAGAAAACTGTACAACGCTTCAGTACCTAAAAAATGCATAACTTTATATTTCGCTAAGCAGCGCAGTGAAGCCTCAGGCCACGGAAAGGTCAAGCCCTGTCCCGCAAACCCCAAACTTCAAAACCCAACCCCAAACATCAAAACCCAAACCTATGCCCGACCGCACGCAAGCCCCTTCCACCAAACTACAATTGGATATCCCTTATATCAAACCGCAAGCTACTGTATTGGGAAATGGATTGCCTGTATATTTTATTGAAGGAGGCTCAGAAGAGTTTGTCAAAGTAGAGCTGGTGTTTTTGGCTGGCAGCTACTTTCAGAATAAGCCTCTGCAAGCGTTTGCTGTCATGAGGCTATTGCGGGCAGGCACAGAAACGCGAAGCAGGGAGGAGATAAACGAGCTTCTGGATTATTATAGTGCACATCTGGCAGTGGATCCCCAAAAAGATATTTCATCCATATCATTATATGTTCTGAACAAGCACCTGAAGCCTGCCCTGGATCTTTTCCGGGAGCTGTTACAGTATCCGGCGTTTCCTGCCGACGAGATGCGGACCTTCCTGAGAAACCAACAGCAGATGCATCTCATCAATCAAAAAAAGGTGCAACATCTGGCAAGAACCTATTTTAACGAGCTTATTTATGGGGAGCAGCATCCTTACGGATATCGTGTAAAGGCAGAAGATTTTGATTCATTGGAAGCTGAGGATCTCCATAAGTTCCACCATAGTTACATACATGCTGGCGATGCCTTTTGTGTTGTTGCAGGGCGTATGCCTGATAGCATGGGCCAATTGCTGTCAGACGCTTTTGGTCATGAGCAGTGGAAGGGTGATGAGATCAGGGACACCCCAAAATTTCCGGCTCTGAGTCCATGCCGCCGCAAAGTTCACCTGGAGATTCCTGATGCCCTCCAGTCAGGTATACGGGTTGGCAAACAACTCTTTAACAGGACCCATCCTGCCTACCACCGCCTGAAAATTGCCAACGCTCTGCTGGGAGGCTACTTCGGTTCCCGTCTGATGCAGAACATTCGCCAGGATAAAGGATATACGTATGGCATTGCATCAAATCTCATATCACTTGTTCGCAGCGGTTACTTCTTCATCACCACCCAGGCTGGAGTAGATGTGACAGAAGCTACCAGGGAAGAGATATACCAAGAACTGAAAAAGCTTCGCGAACAGCCGGCAAAAGAAGAGGAATTATCTTCCCTTAAAAGCTACCTGTCAGGCAGCTTTCTGAGGTCTTTCGATGGTCCTTTTGCCCAAAGCGATCGCTTCAAGGAACTGCTGGTTTTCGGAATGGATCATTCCCATTATGATGAGTATCTTGATACTCTCAAAACCATTAGCGCCGAAGATATTATGGAGTCCGCCTCGCTTTATCTTCGCGAAGATGACATGATGGAAGTCATAGCCGGCCGCCCCTATTAACCCCGTTATCATAAATAAACGTCTCAGGCAACCTCAAACCTCAAACTCCCATATGGCTTTTGGTTTTTTAACAAAACATTTTGCCATATTTTTCCTATTTTCGCGGATTAACATAAACCTCCCTGATCATGCATTCTTACCGAGAGAAATTTACCGGAGAGGCACTTACTTATGATGACGTGCTTCTTGTTCCTGCTTATTCAGAAATTTTGCCACGTGAGGCAGACGTTAGCACATGGTTTTCGCGTAACATTCAGTTGCGTATACCTGTGGTATCGGCAGCTATGGATACCGTGACTGAGTCGCGGATGGCCATTGCCATTGCGCAGGAAGGGGGCATAGGGGTGCTTCATAAGAACATGGCTATTGATCAGCAGGCGCTGAAAGTGCGTAAAGTCAAAAGGTCAGAGAATGGTATGATCATCGACCCGATCACCTTGCATGAGGATGCTCTGATAAGCGATGCACTGGAGATCATGAAGGAGAACAAAATCGGGGG
>SLEW01000090.1 GCA_007124575.1 Bacteroidales bacterium
AGACGTCATTCTGCAGATCTTTAATGCTGGCTTGCTCATCAGCCTGGCCGGGCTCTTTTATTTTCCTGCCTGGTCTTTTTTTATTCTGCTGATCATCTCCCTGGCTATATATTTTGTGATCAGCTTCAGAACAGTGATGGCTGCGCTTACCGGTTTTATTACGCCATTGTTTTTTCTTTTTGTTACGTTATGGGTGTCGGGTCAGCTGGAAGGGTTTACAGCAAGCTTTTCACAATATCAGGATACCTGGTTGGGTTCGGGCCTTTCTTTTACACGCTATGACAGGATTTATCTTTACATTTTGGGTTTCCTTACGATACTGTCCCTGTTTTCGCTCCGTATGCTGCACATGCCGGCTAAAGCAATAAGAGTCAGGAAGAGAATGATAACGCTGAGTGTTGCACTTGTTGTGGCGGTGTTGTCATACGCCGTGGCGGGCAAGCATCTGCTTGTCAATCAGACGCTGCTGATTATCCCCCTTTCTGTTTCGCTGGCTGTTTTCTTTGAAGAACTGGACAGGAGAATCCTTGCAGAGTCACTTTTCCTGGTGATAGCCATCATCCTTGCTGCAGGACACCTCCTGGTGTAACAAAATGCCTCAGCGGGAACTGTACCCCTTTCCTGCCTGTGAAGGAAAGTTTCACTAAGTTTATAAACAAATCAGTCCCCCCAAAAAAGCGCGGCTTTTTCTTTTCAGGGAAATACATTATGTTTAAGGCAGTGTAAAAAAGATGGATGCGTGAAATCCCAACGGAAAGTTACGCTATGATCATTTCCCTGACAGAGATCACTTCCCTGGCTGTCCCGGCACGATCCACCTGCAGGGTCAGAGGTCTTTCATGGAGAGTCCGATGCGTTTTCGTTCCACGTCGACGGAAAGCACTTTTACTTTTATGTGCTGGTTCAACCTGACCACCTCATTGGGGTCTTTGATGAAGCGGTTGGCAAGGTGGCTCAGATGAACCAGCCCGTCCTGGTGAACCCCGATATCGACAAAAGCACCAAAAGCAGTGATGTTGGTGACAATCCCGGGAAGGACCATGCCTTCGCGAAGATCTTCCATCCTGAAAATGCTTTTGTCGAATTCAAACTGATCAAAAGAGGCCCGGGGATCCCTTCCGGGCCTGTCCAGCTCTTGCAGGATATCCATGATGGTTGGCAGCCCCGTGTTATCGTCCACATATTTTTCAGGCACAATTTGTGCCCGCAGGCTTTTCTTTTTGATAAGGTCTTCTATGGTGCCGCCCACATCCTGAGCCATTTTTTCTGCTATGGGATAGCTTTCCGGGTGTACCGCACTGGAGTCCAGTGGATTATCTGATTGGGCTACCCTGATGAATCCTGCGGCCTGTTCGAAAGCTTTCGCCCCCAGGCGAGGAACAGCCAGCAGATCTTTCCTTGATCTGAAAGGACCATGCTTGTCGCGGTGTGCAATTAGTGAACCGGCCAGCGCAGGTCCCACGCCAGACACATAGGTAAGTAATTGTTTGCTGGCGGTATTTGCTTCCACGCCCACAGCGTTTACGCAGCTCATAACCACATCAACCAGGGCCTGTTTTAAGAGTTTCTGGTCAACATCATGCTGATATTGGCCTACGCCAATGGATTTAGGGTCGATCTTTACCAGTTCGGCCAGGGGGTCGGCCAGCCTCCTGCCGATGCTTACCGCACCTCTGACAGTCACATCATAATCGGGAAACTCTTCTCTTGCCACATCAGAAGCTGAATAAACAGAAGCACCACTTTCATTCACCATCACAGCCACCACATCCCTGTCAAAACGTATCTTTCGAACCATATGCTCTGTCTCCCTCCCTGCTGTGCCGTTGCCTATGGCGATGGCATCGATACGGTAAGCGTCCGTTAAGCTTTTTATCTTGGCCATGGCTGCCGGCTTTCTGCCCACCGGAGGGTGCGGATAAATGGTCTCGTTATGAAGCAGGCGGCCTTCCTCATCCAGGCATACCACCTTGCAGCCGGTGCGGAAGCCAGGGTCGACAGCCAGGATGCGCTTCTGGCCGAGAGGAGGCGCCAGCAGCAGCTGGCGGAGATTTTCCGCAAACACGGAAATGGCCTTTTTGTCGGCCTTTTCTTTGAGCTCCTGGCGGAATTCGGTTTCCAGGGAGGGGAGCAACAAGCGTGAATAGGAATCTGTAATGGCCATCATAACATGTTCAGCGGATGCTCCTCTTTGTCTGATAAATAGTTTTTCCAGTATGGCCAGGGCATCTTCTTTTGGAGGCGCAAGCTGCAGCCTGAGCATCCCCTCTTTTTCCCCCCTGAACATGGCCAGGGTGCGGTGCGAGGGAGCCCTCCCGGCCGACTCGCTCCAGTTGAACCACGATTTGTACTTTTCTGCCTCTTTTTCTTTATCTTTTGCTACTTTGCTGGTTATCACCCCATCCCTTTTAAGCAGCCGGCGCAGGCTGCTCCTCGCCTGCGGACTTTCATTCGCCCATTCGGCTATGATGTCGCGTGCACCTGCCAGGGCTTCTTCCGCCGTGTGAA
>SLEW01000084.1 GCA_007124575.1 Bacteroidales bacterium
CCCCTGCTTCGCAAGCCGGAGGCAGCATCCATCGTGAACATTTCCTCAGTTGCCGGACTTAAACCCGGCACCAGCGTGGCTTATTCTGTATCCAAGGCAGGACTTGACATGCTAACACGCTTCCTGGCAGGTGACCTTGGCCCATACAACATCAGGGTTAATTCTGTGAATCCCGGACTCGTGCGTACCCACATCCACCTGGACAATGAAGTTGTTGAAGATAAAGATGCCTATGAAGCCATGCTCGACAAGGCTCGCCCCCGCTACCCCATCGGAAGGATTGGTAAACCTGAAGACATCTCCTCTCTTGTTTGCTACCTGCTCTCAGATGAGGCATCCTGGATAACCGGAAGCATCATCACCGCTGACGGAGGTGTTATGGTGGAAAACGATCTGATACCCCAAAAGAAATAATCAGGGACTTGAGAGACTTAAGGGATTTGAAAGTCTTAAGGGATTTGAGAGACTTAAGAGACTGGTATGATTACAGGGATTTGAGGCACTTCAGTGAAGCAATGGGGGTTCTGGCGGCTTACCTGCCTTTTTCGTGTTTCGAATGCAACCCACACTCCTTGGTTTCTGGCTGTTCCCACCACCAGCGTCCTGCCCGAATGTCCTCCCCTGGCAAAACAGGCCGGGTACATGGCTTGCAGCCTAAACTGGGGTATCCGTTGTCGTGCAATGGATTGTAAGGGATATTATGAGCATAAATGTAGTCCCACACCTGGTCCTCCGACCATTCGAGCAAAGGATTCACCTTGACAACCTGGTTGTTTTCGTCCCAGTCTGCCACATACAAGTCATTACGCGTAGGTGATTGCTCACGCCTCAAACCTGTGACCCAGACCTCATAACCCTTTATCGCACGCTGCAAGGGTTCAATCTTGCGCACATGACAACACTGCTTCCGGTTCTCCACGCTGTAATAAAATAGGTTTATGCCTTTCTCTTTAATCATCTGTTCCACTGCCTGCCTGTCCGGAAACATCACGCGGATATCAATGCCGTAACGTGTGTTGGTCTTTTCTATCAAATCGTATGTTTCATAAAACAAACGTCCGGTATCCAGGGTGAAAACAGCAGGATTTTTCACAATGCCAGTCAGCATGTGCGTAATAACCTGATCCTCAGCACTCATACTCGAGGAAAACATAAGTTTGCCAGGGTGCTGATCATTCATATATGAAAGCACAGCTTCGGGAGAAGCCTCGCGTAAAGCATCCCGGTATTTTTCTACTTTACTTGACTGCATAACGATGATTTCGGTGAATAAATAGTACCTACTTAAGATCTGCAAGCCGGAAAATGTCTTTAGCACGAATACCTTTTTTGGTATTTTCCACAGTGCAACATTCATTATCGTAGTCATGCTCGAAAAGAAGCACATAGTTCTCTTCCACAGCCCTGTTAAGGAAAGTCTTCTTTTCTTCCATCGAAAGCACAGGGTCAATGTCAAAACTGGGCACATACGCCAGGGGTATGTTTCCCACGGAGGCAATGAAGTCGGCCATGAAAGCCACTTTGCGGCCCTGGTAGTCGAATATGGGTACAATCTGTCCCACAGTATGTCCATTCTTGATCTCCAGGTATACCCCATCAAACAGCGAACCGTCTTCATGAATAAACTCCAGCTGGCCACTTTTATACATAGGCAAGAGGTTTTCTTCAAAATATGACGCCTTTTCGCGTGGATTAGGATCCATGGCAGTGTCCCATTGAGCTTTTGAGCAATAATAGGTGGCATTGGGGAAAGTAAGCAAAGGCGTAGTCCCGTCTTTGGCCCATTTAACAGCTCCACCAACGTGGTCAAAATGGAGGTGCGTCAGGATAACATCCGTAATGTCTTCAGGTTTATAACCATGTGCGGCAAGGTTTCCCTCAAGGCTGTCATCGCCAAAAAGGTAATAGTAACTGAAAAACTTCTCACTCTGTTTGTCGCCCATGCCCACATCAACCAGGATGCGACGATCACCGGTGTCGGCCAGAAGACATCGCGAAGCCAAAGGAATCATGTTATTCTCATCAGCCTTCACATACCTCTCCCATATCGATTTGGGAACAACGCCAAAACAGGCTCCGCCATCCATCTTGAAATTTTCTGCAACAACAGGATATAATTTCATAACCAAATATTTTTATGCTTGAATATCTTTAAAAGCTACAGACAAATGTACAAAAAACATTCTGAGCATCTGGTGTCATTTCCACGCTACTTTAGCCGGACCACAGTATTGTCTTCAAAAACTTTTAACTTTGGCTTGCAGTAAATGATTTTCCAAAAACCATCAACCCCATAACTCCGCAAGCCTACATCACCTAACTTGCTGATAACGAGATATTTTGACTTTTTGACAATATAAAATCAGATGCATTACCATTTTATTGCCATAGGAGGCAGTGCCATGCATAACCTGGCCATTGCACTCCATCTTAAAGGGGATCAAATCACCGGCTCGGATGATGAGATTTTTGAACCTTCCCGCGGTCGTTTGAAACAACACGGTCTGTTGCCATCTGCTACGGGATGGTTTCCCGAACGCATCCATAGCGGGTTGGATGCTGTCATCGCAGGCATGCATGCCAGGCCGGACAATCCTGAGCTTCGAAAGGCCAGATCACTCGGTTTACCAGTATACTCTTATCCTGAGTTTCTCTACGCCCACGCAAAAGAAAAAACCCGTGTGGTTATCGGCGGAAGCCACGGCAAAACCACCATTACCTCCATGATACTGCACGTCTTGCAACATCATGGCATAGATACCGATTACATGGTGGGGGCGCAGCTGGAAGGCTTTGATGTGATGGTAAAACTTACCGATGATGCCGGGCTTATGGTCATGGAGGGTGATGAATACCCCAGCGGCCCTACGGATCCCCGTCCAAAATTCCATGTTTACAAGCCACATATTGCTGTTATAAGCGGGATATCCTGGGACCACATCAATGTGTTTAAAACCTTTGAAAGCTATCTTGATCAGTTCAGAACCTTTATTCACCAGATTGAACAGGGAGGCAAGCTGATATTTGATGATGCAGATCAATTGGTTAGCCGTTTGTGCCGGAATGAAGCCCCGGAGAACATCTCAACGATCCCCTATGTTATTCCACGCTTTTCAATCAGTGAGGGAACAACTCATGTTTTCACGGATGATGAAGCCTTTCCGGTACATGTTTTTGGCCGGCATAATCTGCTGAACCTGGAAGCTTCGCGCATGGTGTGTCAGCAGCTGGGTGTAAACAATAAAGCCTTTTTTGAGGCCATACAATCATTTCGGGGTGCAAGCAAACGCATGGAGATGCTATATGATGATGGCAATACGCTCATCATCCGTGATTTTGCTCATGCACCATCCAAGTTAAAAGCCACTGTTAAGGCAGTAAAAGAGCAGTATCCCGAAAGGAAGCTCATAGCCTGCATGGAGCTGCATACTTACTCCAGCCTGAGTCGTGAGTTTATGCCACAGTACCGTAACAGCATGGAGGCAGCCGACGAGGCCATTGTTTTTTTCAACCCTGAGGCGCTAAAGTTGAAAAGATTGCCGGAGCTAATCCCGGAAGATGTGATTGAGGGGTTCGGAAAGCCCGGCTTGCAGGTGGTCACGCAAGCATCAAAGCTGGATTCTCTCCTTCAGGGGCACCTGGAGAAAAACACTTGCCTGCTCTTGATGAGCTCAGCTGCTTTCGGCGGCCTGGATATAGATGGTCTCATTAAAGAAGCGAAAAAAAAGTTTGAGTTTTGAGGTTGGGGTTTGGGGCTGCTTAGTCAGCAGGGAAAAGAACAGATAGACTGGCTTGTGGAATGATCATATATTTTTGCGACCTTTGTTGAAACACTAAAAACACATCCCGTTTTGGAAAACCATATATTCGGCATGCATCCATTGATGGAAGCCATCCAGTCTGGCAAACTGCCAGAAAAAGTCCTCATTCAGAAAGGCCTGAAAGGCGACAACTATCAAAAACTGTTTTCCCTGATAAGAGAAAAGAAGATACCTTTTCAGATGGTTCCTGTTGAAAAGCTAAACAGGGTCACACGCAAGAACCACCAGGGCATTATAGCACAGATGCCTTCTATTGAATATGTTAAGCTGGAAGATATCCTGCCGGGCATTTTTGAATCGGGCGAAACACCTCTGCTGGTATTGCTGGATGGTATCACGGATGTTCGAAACCTGGGCGCAATAGCCCGCTCTGCTGAATGCGCCGGAGCTGATGCAATCATTATCCCGGAGAAAGGAAGCGCCTCAGTAAGCGCTGACGCAATAAAAGCATCTGCCGGAGCACTAAACAGGATACCTGTGTGCAAGGAAACACACATCCTGCAAAGCATTGCTTTCATTCAGGAATGTGGCATACGCGTGATAGCTTGCGACAGCAAAGGAGAAAGTAACTTGTATAATGAAGACCTGTCGGTTCCCGTGGCTGTTATCATGGGGTCTGAAGATAAGGGCGTTTCACCTGCTGCCAGGCAAGTGGCAGACAAGGTCGTTGAAATTCCCATGAAAGGCAAAACAGGGTCATTAAACGTTTCCGTTGCCACAGGTATTGTCCTGTTTGAAGCCCTCAGGCAAAGAGATCTGAGCTAATTCCGGCGGTTTTGCCATAAACCGGCAGCTAATAACCCATGGCTGCCTATTGACATATAGACAAAATACAAACAACATGAAGACAGGCTTATTTATTCCTTGTTTCATTGATCAGCTATACCCTGACACGGGCTTCAACATGCTGAAAGTGCTGAAAAAGGCCGATCAGATAAGCCAGGCACACATGCAATTTGATTATAACCCGGAGCAAACATGCTGCGGCCAGGTAGCCTTTAATGGCGGGTTTTGGGATGAATCCAAGCATCTCGGGGAAAAATTCATCAGGGATTTCATGCATTACGACTACGTGGTGGGCCCGTCAGCGTCATGCGTAGGCATGGTAAAAAACTATTATCCCCAGATGTTTTATAACTCCGCCTGGCACAACGAGAACAATGCATTATCCAGAAAAATATATGAGTTTACCGATTTCCTTATCCATGTGATGAAAGTTGAAGACCTGGGAGCGAGCTTCCCGGCTACTGTAACGGTGCATGATGCCTGTGCTGCATTGCGGGAATATGGCTTGACCGACCAACCCCGCAGGCTCCTTGCTGGCGTAGAAGGCCTTATCGTGGCAGAGATGGCAGACAGTGATGTATGCTGCGGTTTCGGCGGTACCTTTTCCGTGAAACATGAACCCATATCCACCGCCATGGCCGAACAAAAGGTCAGGCATGCTTTGGATACCGGCGCCGGCTATATTGTTTCTACCGAATCTTCCTGCCTGATGCACCTTCAGGGTTACATCGATAAACATGACCTGGGGATCCGGTGTATGCACATAGCAGACCTCCTGGCAGCAGGCCTGAACGGGAAGGAGATCGATTCATAACCCTCCTGATTGGCTTTTTGTTGAAGCCATATACCCCAAAAGAGATAATATTTATAAAAAATCACAAGTAAGTGTCGGGGGCAATTGTTTTTGTATTATCTTTGTACCGCAATTAAATTAAAGTAACCCGAATTGATTTCCGCTTATTTGACTTCAAACAACCTTCCTAGCGAACAGTTTCAAATCATTTACCGCGTATTTCAATTCAAGTAATCAAACATTATTTTTATGAAAACTGGAACAGTAAAATTCTTTAACGAACTTAAAGGATTTGGATTTATCAAGGATCACGAGACAGAAGAAGAATTTTTCGTACACGCTACAGGTCTGATCGACCAGGTACGCGAAGGCGACGAAGTAAGCTTTGAGCTGAAGGAAGGAAAAAAAGGCATGAATGCAGCAAATGTAAAAATAGCATAAGCATAGATCATCCTTTAAAACCGAACAAAACCCGCAAGGGTTAACAAACAAAGCCCCTCCATGTATTAACATGTGAGGGGTTTTTTTACACCTGCACGTTGCTTATATAGGTTTTCAGCACCGGGCTGAAATCCTCATCCCCATCATAAAAAAGAGATACGATGGGCACACCATATTGTCGGGATATGTTTTTCAGGATTGAAGCGCTAATGCTTCCGGGCATGCAGCCGAAGGGCGAGACATTTACCACAAGGTCTGCCCCTTGCTCTATGAAGGCAATAGCCCGTCCTATGGTAAGTATAGATTCGCCTTCAATTTTGTCCGTTATGTAACCTGCACCAAGCTCACGAACTTTTTTTATGGAGGGCTCACGCCGGTCTTTCAGCAGATTGCCTGCGATACGATAATATTTTTGTTCAAAGTAGTGTACCACACCATCACTGACCTTGTTTTGAAGGTAGTCTATGATTCCCTGACTCTCTGCAAAGCCAGAGGTATAGTGCAGCCATTCCATGATGGGGGCTACCCAGGCCTCACCGCCTGCTGCCTCAATGGTATCAACAAGGTGCCCATTGGAAAAAGGAGAGTTCCGTACATAGATCTCCCCTACTACCCCAACCAGGGGTTTCTTGCCGGCACGCTGCTCAATCTGAGTTAGCTGCTTTTTAAGATCTCTTAAAACCCTAACCAATGAGCCTTTTGTTTCGAAAGTCTCCTCCAGCCTTTCTGTAAACGTATTGATCAGGGCATCTGTATCGCCCTTATTTATTTCATAGGGGCGTATTTTGTTTTTTAGTTTATCCACCAAGTCGGAGACCATCAGGGCCTTGAAAAGATGCAGTCGCATGGCTCCGGAGATGTCGTCATAATGATCATCGGAATTAGGTGAGATGATGCCCGCAGAGATGCCTTTCCTTTGCAGCACTTGATCATGCAGGCGGGCATACTGTCCAAAGCGGCAGGGCCCGTCGGTACAAGGCATAAACAGTGCGGCATTGTCGTGCTTTACCCCTGCCTTTTCTTCCTGGTGGAGGTGATCGATAAAAGATCCTATCGTACTCGCGGCGGGCATGCATTCGGAGCCGCGCACGCAAGAGGAGCCAAGTGCATAGGTAGCATTATCTTCGCGCTGCAGCGCCACGGAGTCAATGCCATGGGCCCGGAGCGCCGCACTCATGTTTCGTGATGCAATGGGGTGCATAGGAGGAATGTATACCCGCTGGTCGTGAAGCCTTCTGACAATCTTACCGAACGTTGCAGGCACCGGTTTCTGCACCTGTTTTGCTGATTTCATATGATGAGTTGCCCGGTCAAAAAAAGCTTCCAGGCGGGTAAGATAACCGCCATCACCCCCATGCTCATCCAGTTCAAGGATGAGTGCGGGTTTATCACGCATCTCCCGCTCAAAAATGCTCAGCAGAAAAGAATCAGGTCCGCAGGTAAAGTTGCTCAGGAAGATGGGATAAAATCCAGGCTGCTGCAGCAGATAACGGGCGGCAACCACGATCTTCTGTCCATAAGCCCAGTACATATCCTGGTATCCCTGAGGCAGTCCGGCACGATCAACAGGCAGCATGTCCTGTGGCAGCACGTCATAGCCATAACCTGCAATGGTCCGGGGGATATCCAGGTTAAGCATATCATCAAGCAGGTTATATGAACGGCCGAGTATAACAAACACCGGCTTTTCCATGGAATTTCCTGCTTTTGCCTGATAGCGACTCACAAATTCCCTTCCATGCTGCTTAAGCAGGGCTTTTTGTTCCTGCTGAAAGCGTCTGGCAGAATGCCATGCAAGTGCCACCTCTTTTCTGCTGACATGCACATGCGTCGACAGCTGATGATGCAGCTCCCGGATGTTGTGGTCGTCTTCCTTTGAAAAGTCAACTACAGGGGCGATCAAATCCTTCTTTTCATACCCGTGCAAATCCATCGTACTTTGCATCACCGGGGGAAATGCCTGTGACAACGGACAGAAAAAGGAATTGGAAGCCTTTGGATTTTTTTCATCCTGTATATGATAAGGGAGAAAAAGGGGGGACAAATCCTGTGAAAGTCCCTCCATAACCTTACCCACGGCGAGCTTAACAGGATAACAACAATCTGTAAGCGAGTACCGGGAAGCAAATAAAGATGTTTTTTCGCCTGACGGGATATCATCCAGGTCAATGGAAAGATGATGAAAAAAATATTGCCAGAATGACTTATAGGCATAATAGTGAAGAACTTTGGGGGCAAATATCCTGCCCCGGGGTTTTTCAGGCTTCATCTCATGGTTAAGAAGCTTTTTCATTTGCCCAAATGCCTGAAGGTGTGCCGTGGGTTTGGCCGGCATATCATCATCCTCTCTCCCGCACTGGTAGCCCCATGTGGCAATACGGTGCCCGCCGGCTGACTCCAGGATGGAAATCGTACAGTTGTTGCGACAGCGAACACAACGTTCTGATAGCAGTTTCACCTGTGCATCCTTTAGCTGAAGGCCCCTGAATGAGGTTTTGACGGGCTTTTCGTCTTTAGCGTGCAAAGCCATGCCCATGGCACCCATCAGGTGACTGTATGGTGAAGTATGTATCTCTTTCCCAAGCACGTGCTGAAAAGCTTCCACAAGCCCGGTGTTTTTCGCCGTAGCACCCAGAAACAGGATCGGCTCCTCTACCGGACGGTGCTGAACCACTCGCTGAAGGTAATTCTTGCATACCGCATAGAGGATAGACGACATCACCTGTCCTTTGCCCATGCCTTTGGTAAGCAACTGACCGGCGTCCTGCTCCATAAATACCGTACAGCGATGATTTGTTGCCGGAGGGAGTTCATCCTTGCAAACCAGACTGATATGATCCAACGGGATATTCAGGTTGCGGGCCTGTTCCTCAAGAAAAGAGCCGGTGCCGGCAGCACACACATAATTCATGTTGGCATCCTTCATCCAGCCATCATCCACCTGGATGTATTTGGCATCCTGACCGCCGATCTCAAAGATGGTCTTCACTCCAGGAAGCTCTGCCACGGCACCTTTCAGGTGGGCCGTTATCTCATTTTTGATGAGATCGGCTCCGGCAAACTTGCCTACGAGGTTTCTGCCACTACCGGTAGCTCCAACCCCCTGAACATCCAGCTCCACCTGGTGTGTATGACAAAGTGCATCCAGGCCTTTCATCAGACGCTGAAATGCTTCCACGGGACGGCCTTTTGTCCGGGTATACAAGCCAAGGCGTAATACTCCCTGGCTATCAAGCAATACCAGCTTGGTGCTGGTGGAGCCAACATCCACACCCATGAAAGCATGTAGCACATGATTATCAGGCCAGTCAAAGAGGTCAACCTCATTATTATGTTTGTCAATAAATTGCGGATGCCGGGCCTCCTGGCGACCAGGGAATGTCAGCGGTTTTTCAAAAACATGGGCGGCCATGTCAGGCTTTGGGGAATGTCCGTTTGCCGGGATCTTCCTCCAGGCATGATGCAATCCTTCAGCCAGAAAATAATCCGGACGGGGTGGGACAACCAGCCGGTGACCGTTGAGCAGGGTCTCAAAATAATGGAGGAATACTTTGTTTTTGGCTAGCCCCCCGACTACCATCACATCGCTGTCTATCCTGACACCCCGGAAAAGGGTGGCGAAAGCAGACTGCGCCAGTCCCCTCACCAACCCATTCCAAAGCTGGGCAATACCATACCCCTCTTGCTGGCGATGAATCAGATCGCTTTTGGCAAACACCGAGCAGCGGGAGGCAATCAAGGGGGCCTCTTCAACCACAGGGATCGCTGACACCTCCTCATAGCCGAGGCCCAGTCTGTGCATCTGCTGATCCAAAAAAGCTCCGGTACCGGCAGCACAGAGAGAATTTGTCTCATAACGGATCAGCTTTCCTTCCTGCACCTCTGCCATGGCAAGGCC
>SLEW01000163.1 GCA_007124575.1 Bacteroidales bacterium
GTGGATGCTGCCATCACCGCCAATGCCATGCTGGGCCTCATGGAGCCCACCGGTTGCGGCATTGGAGGCGACCTGTTTGCCATCATCTGGGATGCCGAAAGCGGGCAGCTTCATGGCCTGAATGCCAGCGGCAGGTCGCCCAAAAACCTTACCCGCGACTACTTCATTGAAAACGGATACACCATGATCCCGCAACGCGGTGCCCTGTCGGTCAGCGTGCCTGGAACCATTGACGGCTGGTTTGAGTTGCACGGCCGATTTGGTGTGCTTCCCATGGAAGATATCCTGCAGCCTGCCATTGGCTACGCCAGGGAAGGCTTCCCGGTAACGGAGCTGATAGCCTACTACCTGGATCGCTCTGCACCCATCCTGTCAGGCTTTCCCAACTTCACTGAAACGTATATGCCTGATGGTGATATGCCCAAAAAAGGCGAGATATTCCGAAACCCTTACCTGGCTAACACCTACGAAACCATCGCCAACCAAGGGCGGGATGCATTTTACGAAGGTGATATCGCATATACGATCGTCGATTATATACAGGAAAACGGGGGGTTCCTCAGTTACGAGGATATGGCCGCTCATGAAAGCACTTGGGTCGACCCGGTTTCGACCAATTACAGGGGCTATGATGTGTGGCAGCTTCCTCCCAATGGACAAGGCATTGCCACATTGCAGATATTAAATATCCTGGAAGGTTACGACCTGGCAGGCAAAGGCTTGTATAGTCCTGAATACCTTCATCTTTTCGTGGAAGCGAAAAAACTCGCTTTCGAAGATCGTGCCACCTATTATGCAGACATGGACTTCAGCCCGGTGCCTGTGGAGCGGCTGATCTCCAAGGAGTATGCCGATGAGCGCCGGGAGCTTATCAACCCGGACCGTGCTGCTTTGCATTATGATCCGGGCATCCCCGAAGCACCCAACACGATATACCTTACGGTAGCAGATAAGGACGGCAACATGGTGTCGCTGATACAAAGCAATTACCGCGGCATGGGCAGTGGCATGACCCCTCCGGAGCTGGGCTTCGTATTGCAGAACCGCGGTGAGGGCTTCACCCTTGAACCGGATCATTTTAACACCTATGAGCCTGGCAAACGGCCCTTTCACACCATTATTCCGGGCTTTATCACAAAGAATGATGAACCCTATATCAGCTTTGGTGTGATGGGCGGGGGTATGCAACCCCAGGGCCAGGCTCAGATGGTAATCAACATGATAGACTTCGGGATGAACCTCCAGGAGGCCGGCGATGCTCCCAGGATACAACATGTCGGATCATCCGAACCCACTGGTCAGCAGATGACAAACGGTGGTACGGTATTGCTGGAGTCCGGATTCCCTTTTGAGACCGTCCGCGAGCTTATGGAAAAAGGCCACACCATTCAATGGGCCAACGGACCTTTCGGTGGTTATCAGGCCATCAAGTGGGATAAGGAGCATGGTGTGTATTATGGTGCATCCGAGTCCCGGAAAGACGGCCAGGCGGCGGGATATTAGTCATATTTGGCCAATAATATATATGTCACAATAAAAACCCATTTGCCATGGAGAGAAAAAAACCTGAAAAAGCCTATCAAAACTTACAATTTCTTAATTCGCCTTATGCCAGGGAGCTAAGGATATTGTCAGAATATCTGGAGCCGAAGTCAAGGCTTCGCAAGAACAAGGTGCAGGACACGGTGGTCTTTTTCGGATCAGCACGCATCAAGTCAAAGGAAGATGCCAGGAAAAACCTGGATGAGCTTCGTGCATCAGGGAAGCGGGACAATGAGGCTTTGCGCATTGCCGAACGGGACCTAAAAAATGCACGTTATTATGAGGATGCTTTGGAACTGGCGCGAAGGCTCACCAGCTGGGCAAAAGAAAGATACACACCCCATAGTCGTTTTATTGTCACCACGGGGGGTGGCCCGGGCATCATGGAGGCCGCAAATCGCGGGGCAAAGCTGGCCGGCGGCAAAACAACAGGGTTCAATATCAGCCTGCCTTTCGAGCAGGAACCCAATCCCTATATTGACGAGAACCTGAATTTTGACTTCCACTACTTTTTCATGCGGAAGCTTTGGCTGGTGTTCATGGCGAAGGCTTTTGTCATCTTCCCCGGTGGCTTTGGCACCCTGGATGAGTTTATGGAGGTGCTGACCCTGGTGCAAACAGGGAAGATTAAGAAGGAGCTGAAAATCATCCTTTATGACAGGCAGTTTTGGGAGGAGGTGATCAACATCCCCAGGATGGCAGAGCTGGGCACAATCAGTGAAAAAGATCTGAAGCTTTTCACGTGGTGCGACAGCGTGGACCAAATGGAAAACGAGCTCATCCCCCACCTGAAAAAGGTGGAGAAAAAGAGTCGCCTGTTACGCTAACCGAGACTTGCTATTCGTATCGAAGGGAGATCGAAGGATTCATGGAAGCGGTACGGATTACCCGGTAGGTGATGCTTCCCAGGGCAATCAACACGGCTATCACGAAGCCCAACAAGAAATCCTGCGGCTGCATGGTGATGCGGTAGGGATAATTTTGCAACCAGTTTCCTGCAACCCAATATACCAGGGGCCAGGCAACAAGCGTTGCCAGGGCGACGAGAATCAGTACCTCTCTGGCCACCATGACCCAGATCGTAAAAACCCCGGCACCGAATGTCTTTCTGATGCCAATTTCCTTGATCCGCTGTTGCAATGAGAAGGCAGTGAGGCCATACAAGCCCATGGATGCAATAAAAATGGCCAGGATGGTAAAGATCACAGACAGGCGTGCATTCTGCCTTTCTTCACGGTACAGGCGGTTGAAGTCCTCATCCATAAAAAAGTACAACATGGGCTGGTGTGCAGAAAAGCTATCCCAGAGCGCCTCGGTCCCGCTCAGCACCGTGCGCAGCATGGATCCTTCATAGCGAATGCTGACATATCCCCAATGCATGTCTTCCTGCTTGAACATGACAATGGCCGGGGCGATGTCCTGCCTCAACGACTCAAAATGAAAGTCCCTGAGCACACCAATCACGGGGTAACCCGGAGGTCCGTATCCGTGGTTGATCACACGCGTGGAAAAGGGATCATCGATGCCCATGTTGCGCAGGGCACGTTCATTGATTAAACAGGCCTCACGATCGGTAAGCATCTCCGGGTCAAAATAGCGTCCCTCTGCCACTTCAATGCCAAAAGTCTCCAGGTAATCGTAATCGGCAAATGTGCTGTTCAGCAAAAAAGTTTCATCACTTCTGCCCGGCAGGGTATAGCTATTGCTGTTCATTGCTCTTCCGGGTACTGTGGTGGAAGCTGACACACTCAACACCCCGGGAATCCCCTGCAATTCAGATTTAAATACATCCACCTGTGCTCCAAGCGTGTAGGCCCTTCTCAACACGAGAATGTTTTCCTTATCGAAACCAAGATCTTTATTCACCATATACACCAGCTGCCGGTACATGATCACGGAGCCGGTGATCAGCATGATGGATATGACAAACTGCAGCACGGTAAGTGCCATGCGCACCCTGATGTTTTGCTTTCCACTGTTTTTGCCTTTCAGGACTGTCGCCGGATGAAAGGATGAGAGGTAGAAAGCCGGGTAGCTGCCTGCCAGTAAGCCTATAAAGCCAATCAAGACAAACAACGCCGGAATGACATACCAGCTTCCAAAGTAAGAGAGCGACAAGCCAAGGGAGAGCAGGTCGTTGAAATAGGGAAGAGAAAGTTCAACCAGCACCAGGGCTACCAGCAGCGCCATAAAAGCCAGGATAATGGTTTCTGCAATGAATTGACGTACGAGCATGCCCCTTGACGCACCAACCACCTTTTTCATTCCCACCTCCCTGGCGCGTTTGGTGGCTTGTGCCGTAGACAGGTTCATGAAGTTGATGGAGGCAATGGCAATGATCAGCACGCCAATGCTGCCAAATATCCAGAGGTATTTGGGATCATTCGGGGGATGATGGCTGGATTCAACGGAAGGATCCAGGTGAATGGCGGTAAGTGGTTGTAAAAAATAATTAAACCGGTTGCCCGCAGCAAGAAACTCTTCCACGGTAACTCCCATAAACTCACGGAGGACGGGGCCGATATATTTGACAATCAGCGCCTCAAAGCGTTCGTTTACTGCAGCGGGATCCGCATCCGGTTGCAGTTTGACATAACTGAACAGGTTGTTGGAAAGAAATTGTGTAACGTCATATGTAGGGTGGGTAGAAGTGATGGACCCCAGTATCCCGGCACGGAAGTGGGAATTTTCAGGAATGTCCTCCATGACGCCCGTTACCCGGAAGTGTTCTTCCACCCCCCCTGCCTGAAGGAGTTTGTTCATGGGATCCTCATCTCCAAAGAAACGTCGTGCCGCGGTTTCTGTAAGCACCACCGAAAAAGGTTCAGCCAGTGCTGTCTCCGGGTTACCTTTGATCAATGGGATGGAAAAAAAATCGAAAAAGGTAGAGTCTACCATGGCCAGGTGGTCTTCGGTATAGAACCTGTCTTCTATGCGAATCACCGTTTCTTCCCAGATATGCATCCGCAGGAAGTTTTCTACCTCAGGGAACTCCTCGGCCATGGTTGGCGCAAGCGGTGGAGAGGTATAGGCCATTTTGGCTTCCTGTCCGGAAAATCTTCCATGGAGTCCGACACGGTAAATCTGTTCACGGTGCTCATGAAATTTGTCGTAGCTGAGTTCATTGATGACAAACAGGGCAATGAGCAGGGCACAGGCCATGCCAATGGCAAGGCCCATCATGTTAATAAAAACATAGCCCTTTTGGCGTTTCAAAGCCCGGAAACTGAATTTGAACAGATGGCGTATCATGAGGATGTATTTTTTAATTCAATTGAGAATTGCATTCTCCTTACTGTTTTTATTACATCACCGGACGCTATTCATGCTTTAAAGAATCCAGGATATTTCTTCGGGCATGAGTAATGACGAGTGAATTGACAACGATCAAAGCCATCAGCAGTCCTATCAAACCCGCGATAGCAAAATACCAGGGAGAGAGACTGATTTTGTAGGCAAAGTTATCAAGCCATCTGTCCATAAAATAAAAACTTAATGGCCATGCGATGATGCACGACAGCAGAATCAGCAGAGAGAATTCTTTTGACACCAGGCGTGACAGTCCAAAAACAGAAGCACCCAACACCTTGCGAATGCCAAATTCCTTTCTCCTTGCCTCCATCACATAGAAGGCGGTTCCCACCAGGCCCATACATGCAATGAGGATAGCCAGAAAGGTCATGATCCTGGAAAGGCTGGCCGTCTGTAGCTCAGACCGGTAAAGGGCTTCATACCTCTCATCCATAAAATACCAGCTTGCTGACTGGCTCCCTGTTGAAGCATTACTCCAAGCCTGTTCCACAGCGTTTACCACTTCCCCGATACTGCTGCTATCGAACCTCACCAACATGGTATAGGATGCCGGAGGCTGATAAATTGTCTCATGAAGAATAAAGAAAGCTGCGGGGAGTACTTCCTGCTGTACGCTCTCATAATGAATATCTTCTACGATACCCACCAGTCTTTTTTCCTTGTGATCATCCCAGAAACCAGTAAGTACGACCCCAATACTGTCCAACACGCCAAGGTGCCGGGCAGCTGTTTCATTCAGTATTACAGTCTCGGTACTATCTGTGGCAAAATCCGTGTTAAACGTGCGTCCTGCACGCATAGTAGCTCCAAGAGCCTCAAAATACCCGAAATCAACGGGGGAAAGATAGACCCGGCGACTTTCGTCGATATGCTGATGGGGTTGCCTGAGCATAGCCTGGTTTCCTTTTCTGGCAGTAGGCGCATGCGTCCCGGCACTGACGTGGGTCACGAAGGGGTACTGCTTCATTTCATTACGAAAAGCTTCATATACCCGCCTCATTTGCGGATTCATCTCATTCCGCACCACGATGAGCGACTCTTTTTCAAAACCACTGTGCCTCATCGCATGACTGATCTGTTGATAAAGAACCATACTGCTGGCAATCAAACCAATAGAGATAGCAAACTGTACTACGATGAGCAGCTGCCGGAAACCCAGACTGAAACCACCCATCTGCAAAAGCGATTTCCTTGCGGCAAATGTATGTCCTTTGAGTACATCCACAGGATTAAACCGGGAGAGGACAAATGCAGGATAGGTGCCTGAAAGCAGTGATACGATAATCCATAACCCGGGCAGAACCGCCAACAGAAGAACGGGCCATCCATCGGAGAGGGCAAGGTCGTTTCCTGAAAGGACATTAAAGCGCGGAATAAAAATTTCTGCTAAAGCCACTCCGATAACAAGTGCGATAAATGCCATTACAAAAGACTCAGCAAGAAAGCTGCGCGCCAGCTTGTAACGACTGGCACCCAATACTTTTCGCACACCCACCTCCCGTGAACGCATCACAGCTCTGGCGCTGCTCAGGTTGATATAATTCAGGCAGGCCAAAAGCAGAATCAGGACGGCAGACACGGAAAATATGTATATAGTAGACCTGCTTCCTGACTCTACAGGCAGCACTGTGTAAATGTTTGAGGAACCCAGGTAGATGTCCCCAAGGGGTTGCAGATGAAAGAAAAATATGTCACTCAGAAAGCCTTCATGGCTAACCCTGCCATACAGATTCTGTATCTTGGCAGGCAGACCCGCTATATCAGCATCATCGCCAGGCATAAGATAATATACGGAGGAATGGTTGCCCCATGATTCGAACATATGCGGGTTGAGTGACTGCATGCTTTCTATATTATGTACTATATCAAACTGCATGTGCGAATGCTCCGGCACATTATCGATGATACCTGCCACCATTAATTCCATGTTGCCCCCGCCTGGAAAATTAAACAAATACGTTTTCCCAACAGGATCCTCTCCGTGAAACAATCTTTCAGCAAGATCTTTTGAAAGAAAAGTAGCCTGATGGTTATCTGCAAAGTCATGCAACGTGCCGGAAAGCATGGTAAAGGAAAACATATCGAAAAAATCGGGGTCGACATATACATCACCCCCTGTGTTCACTTTATTTTCATTATACTCAAGGGTAAATGAGCTACGTGTGCTAAAAATCCTGGTGAGTTTTTCCACTTCGGGGATCTCTTCCTTCAGATGTTCATAAAACCTGGCAGGTAATTGTGCCCCCTCAATATCCGGATTAAACACATTGCTGGTCACCCTGTAGATGTTGTCACTGTTTTCATGAAAACGATCGTATTTGCTTTGATCATACACATACAGCGTAATGATAATGAAGCTTCCTATCCCGATGCTTAAACCGAGGATATTGATCAGGGCAGAAAATTTTTGCCTGAGCATTTGCCGGAATACGAGTTTGAGAAATATCATGGTTGTCTTTAATTAATGGTTTACCATATTTTAACAAAAAAAGCACCAAACATTCTATATTGCTACCTTACAGTCTTTTACCATTTACCAATGACCTGTTAAGCGTTCATTTAAGGACAGGCTATGTACACATTCGGACAATTGTTAAAAACTGACCGGTAGAGTGGTTTTGATCATGTACTTGTTTACTGTATTTGTGTCCTATTGTTCTAATATATTATTTTACTAATGCACTATGATGCAAATTAGCCAATGTGCTAATTTGCCAATGTGCTAATTTGCCAATGTGCCAATGTGCTAATGAAAGAAATTCGGAAGGTTGTTTTGAGCAATCTGGGCGGATTAGTATACTGTCGTGAAGGGAACACGGATGACGCGGATGGCCTGCGGCCAGCGCGGATTTTCGCGGTGGCTTTTGCCACGATATGAAGGGTTGTTTTGTTTATTTCGGTGTTTTTTACACTGTTTATATATTATAGCAGCTGTATAACGCGGAAATAAACAAATTATATCCCTATGATTGGAATCCCTGCAGCGAAAATCCGCGCTGCGTAGCATCCGCGTCCATCCGCGTTCCCATCATATATTCACCCATAAAAGAACCTATTCCTTCAAAGAATAACCACACCCTTGCCTAAACCACTAATTAGCAATTAATTAGAACATTGTCACATTAGCACATTAACACATTAGCACATTGTCACATTAGCACATTAACACATTAGCACATTAACACATTAGCACATTGTCACATTGTCACATTAGCACATTAACACATTACCTTCATGCACAGGGCATTAAAAAACCGGATCACCCCTTTCGGAGTAATCCGGCACCGTCATTAAAGAAGCTAATCTAGTGATTAGCCACAAGATTCAACTCCAATCCAAAGTAATCATTAATAGCCCGGTCACCCAGATTGTCAAAAAACCTGTCTGAACCATACCGTACATTCCACTGAGTGCGTTCCAGGTCAAAATTTGCCAGAGCCACCAGCTGGCCTGCCTCAATGTCAATGGTAGCATCAAAAGCAACCCCATGGGTGATACCACGTATTGTCATGTTACCAAAAACCCGGTGCGTAGCGTCTATGTCATCTGCAATTGGCTCTACCCTGACTACCTCAAAATGTGACTCCGGGTACTCTTCCACAGCAAAAAAGTCATCCGACTCAAGGTGCCCCTGCAGACGGGCATTGTTTTCAGGGTTTTCAATGTCAAGAACCTTGATCTGATGCATGTCCATAACGACCTCACCACCCAGAAGTTCTTCCTCAAACACATAAAACTCACCACGCTGAATACCAATCGTACCATCGTGACCTCCGCCAATACGGCGACCCTCCCAGGCTACCTGGCTATTTACAGGATCGAGATGGTATACATCAACAACCTCAGGAATCTCGCCTGCTTCCAAACGCTCCATGATCTCTGCGCGGTTCACACTGGGTTCCTGACATGCTGCCATAACAAACAGCATAATAACGACCGGAAAAATGAATTTCACCTTTTTCATAGTGTGCCTTTTAAATGAGTACTTTATAAAAAATATTTATAGTGTACATATAACAAAGTACGCTGACAATTGTTTACCAGGAGAAATAGTTGTATTTTCGACTTTATTGTTAAAATATTCTAATTTTTGACGAGCGTAAACAAGAATGTGATACTTTTGCATTCGGTAATCAGCAGGAGAAATTCCCATGAAAAAAAAAGAAACAGTAAAACAGGAAATCATCGAGGCCGCCAGACAGCTGTTTAGCCGCTATGGTTTCCGCAAAACCACCATGGAGGATATTGCCCGGGTGACGCACAAAGGGAAAAGCTCCCTCTATTACTACTTCAGGAACAAGGAAGAGGTATTCCGGGCAGTCATCATCCATGAAGCATCCATCCTGAGAAAGGCTTTGAAGGATGCGACCACCGGCATCAGTGATCCGGCCGAAAAGCTGGAAAAATACATGAAGGTCCGGATGCATACCATGAAAGAACTGATCAATTATTATGATGCCGTGGAACATGAATACGACAGCCACTATTCGTTTGTTGACCGGTTGCGCGATCAGTTTGATCAGGATGAGGCACAGGCCATCAGGAGCATTCTGGACGAAGGGGTGGAGCAAGATAAATTTCAGGCATTGGATACCGAACTGGCAGCCAACACGCTGGTCATTGCCATGAAAGGATTGGAATATCCGCTGGTGTGGAAGGGAAGTGCCCAAAACCTGGACAAGCGCATCCAGAAAATAGTGAAAATCTTGTTCTACGGATTACTCAAACGCTGAATCGATTATAAGAATTAATGGGTGCTTTTATTAATTATGAATGGGTTTGAGCTTCGTAGGGAA
>SLEW01000263.1 GCA_007124575.1 Bacteroidales bacterium
AGTAAGAAGTAGGCAGTAAGAAGTAAGAAGGAAGTAAGAGGTGTATGTACGTTATATATTGGGTGTGATGCTTTTGGTTGGGATGGCTGCTTCCTGCCAGAGCGACCTTGAAACGATTGAAGAGGTCACGCGACAGGAGGAAGGTCCCCTGGAGTCGCTGTACGATGTAGAGCTGATCTACAGTGACTATGGGCGTATCCGTATGATCCTCAACTCTCCGCAGATGAACCGGTTTGAAAACGATGAATCTTATCTTGAACTCCCCCAGGGACTGCATGTGGTTTTTTATGATACGCTGAAGCGTGAAACGTCGAGCATGACCGCCAGATATGCCATCAATTACGAAGACCGTGAGCTGATTGAAGCTCGTGATGACGTTGTGGTCATCAACGAAGCCGGCGAAAAGCTTAATACCGAAGAACTGATATGGAACCAGAAAGAAGAAACCATCCGGTCGGATAAGTTCGTCAAGGTGACCACCGAAGATGAAGTTACTTATGGCACCGGCTTAGAAGCCGATGAACGCTTCGACCACTGGCGCATACTCCAGCCACATGGTACGTTCCGCGTGGATACACAACGGGAGTGAACGGGAAGAGGGAAGAACCAGGCAGCAAGGGCTATTGGCTATTGGCTGTTGGCTATTGGCTTTTGGGAAGAATCCCCTTTCGCGGAAAGCAAAAAGCAAAACGTAAAACCCAATCATGTCCAACCCTACCGTAATCATCCTTGCGCTGCTCTTCTCCGCCTTCTTTTCCGGGATGGAGATCGCCTTTGTGGCAGCCAACAAGCTGAAGGTGGAAGTAGACAAGCAGACGGGCGGGTTTTCAGCAAAACTCATGTCGCGCTTCGTGCGATCCGAGTCAAGCTTCATCTCCACCATGCTGGTAGGAAACAACATCGCCCTGGTGGTTTACGGGATATCTTTCGCTGCCCTCATGCGCGCCTTTCTCACCATGGAGGGCATTCCGGCTCCCCTGCAAAGCGAACCCACCATTTTCATCATGCAAACCATCGCCTCATCGCTGATCATCCTGATCTTTGCGGAATTCCTTCCCAAAACACTTTTCAGGATAAACCCCAACCGCTTCCTGTCACTGTTTGCCCTGCCGGTTACCCTCATATATTATCTGCTCTACCCCCTCATCTCATTTACGATGTTTCTCTCGAACCGCATCATGAAAACGGTGTTGAACACAGATATGACCACATCGAAAAAAGTATTTGATGCCATCGACATGGACAATTTCCTTAAGGAGTTTGGTGAAAGCAGTACGCGAGAGGGTGAAGAGCAGCGCGACATACAGATTTTCCGCAACGCCATTGAGTTTCCGGATGTAAAACTGCGCGAATGCATGGTGCCCCGTACCGAGGTGGTAGCCGTTTCGCAGAGAGAAAGCATTTCTGCAATACGCAAGATCTTTTCGCAAACCGGCCTGAGCAAAGTGATGGTATACAATGAGTCGGTGGATGATATCACCGGCTATGTGCACGCCTTTGATTTTTTCTCTCACCCCGGCAGCCTGCAAGACATTGTGCGTCCTGTGTTGCTCGTGCCTGAAACCATGTATGCCAACAAGCTTCTTAAGAACCTGATACAGCAACGCAAAAGTGTGGCTGTGGTCGTGGATGAGTTTGGAGGCACTGCCGGCATCATCACCATAGAAGACATCATTGAAGAGATCTTTGGTGAGATCGACGATGAATATGATGTGGAAGACATGGTGGAAAAAGAGACCGCATCCGGCGACTATATTTTCAGTGCACGCATGGAGATCGATTATCTTAACGAAAAGTACAAACTTGACCTGCCGGAATCGGAGGAGTATGAAACCCTTGGAGGGCTTATCATTAATGAGGAAGAAAGAATTCCCGGCAAGGGGGAAGAGCTTAAAATTGCCAACCTCACCATAAAAGTTCTTCAGGTGAGTGAAAAACGGATTGAGCTGGTCAGAGTTCACCGTTAAATGCCTTAACGCAAAACACACCTTTTGTAGCTGATCGCCATAGCGCCAAGATATACCCCGCTGGCAATGAGCATCGAAATGGCTGCTCCTGTGGCCCCATAGCCGGGTATCAGCAGCAGGTTGCTGGTAAGCAGCGTGAGGCCTGTGATGATGAAGCTGTTGCGGATGGCTACTCCATGGCCTTTGGCCTCCAGGAAGCGGTTCAGATAGACCCCGAGGCCGTAAAAGAACATACCTCCTGCGGCAATGTATACCAGGTCGATGACGGGCAGGAAGTCGTCGCTGTAGAAAAAGCGGATGAAAGGCCCGGACAGCAGGAGCAGGGCCCCCAGCGCGATGATGGTGAGCAGCAAGGTGATCAGCGACAGTCGTGGAGAAATATGCCTCTGGCCGGCAAAATCCTTGAACCAGGTGGCGGCAATCACCCCGGGAATTAAAGCAAGGGGTCTCGATATCGCGATGGCCAGGGAGAAAAAGCCCACACCTTTATTGTCCGGGCTGAAATAGCTGATGAGAATGCCGGTGAGTGCAACCGCACCCAGGCTGAACACGTTTCCCACGAAAAGATGCACCCCGTAATGCCGGTGATAATGGTTGATCTGCTTCAGCCGGCTTCTCAGGTTCTTAAACGAGACCCGCAGGCGCAAAAAGACCATCAGATACACCAGGAAGAATGCCCCAAGGTAAGCGGCCCAGACCACGGCAAGTCTGTTTCCATCAAAATCCTGTACCACAAAAAAAATCAACAGAGCCACCGTAAAGGTGATTACCTTCGGAAAAAACCGGGTGGCTGCCAGGTCGTGGATGCGGTTGTCGGCGTGCAGGACGTTGTCATAATAGGGGGTCAGCAAAAAGATCCAGCCAAAAGGGAGGAGGACAAAGAAAAAGGGACGCAGTCCTTTTTCTGCGAGGTTGGGGTCGACAAGGCCGTAAGCAGTCATCACCAGGGCCATCACCAGGAAAAGGGCAAAGAGGATGATCAGCGAGGCGCCAAACAGCTCCTGTGCCTTTTGCCTGTTCGTGTTGAGTACCAGGGCGCGGTTGCTGGCAAAGAAGAATCCCAGCGGAAAGATGACACGGGCGAAGTCGAAAAGGCTGTCGAGGAAGGCAAAGTCGCCATAGACCTGTGGTCCAAGGAAGCGGGTAAACACGATGCTCGTGAAGATGGCCAGCGGGATGCCTGCAAAGCTGGCCATATAGAGGATGGCAGCCTGCCGGACACGGAGGTTATCCCAAAGATTTGTCAGCTGATGCCACATAGCAAGGATGTTTGCTTGTCTCCTTATTCCTTATGCTGCATGATGATCTCCGCGATCCGTTTAGCGGCTTTTCCGTCCCACAGTTCGGGGATGCGCCCGGGTTTGGTGGTCCCCTCCAGGATGTCGAGGGCAGCCTTTTCTACTTTCTCCATGCTCACCCCCACGAGGTGGTTGGTGCCCACGTCGATGGTAACAGGCCTTTCCGTGTTTTTTCTTACCGTGATGCATTGCACGCCCATGTAAGTGGTTTCCTCCTGTATGCCTCCGCTGTCAGTGATCACCAGTTCGGCATAACGCATCAGCGAGAGAAACTCCAAATACCCGAGAGGCTCTGTGAGCATGAGCCTGTTGGGGATCTTTTTTTCGAGGCCGAAAGCCTCAATGTTTTTTCGGGTTCGCGGATGCACGGGGAAGACAAGCTTACGTTGACCTGCAAGTCTGGCCAGGGTGCCCATAAGCTCTGTCAGGCTTTCCTTGTCATCCACGTTGCTGGGACGGTGAAAGGTGGCCACCACGTATTTTCCCTTTTCCAGGTTCAGCCTGTCGGTAACGGTGTTGGACTCCAATGCATCCCAATGGGCGTCCAGCGAGTCGATCATGGTGTTTCCCACGAAAAAGATCTTGCTGTCATCCACGCCTTCGTCGCGCAGGTTGTGCATGCCACTATGCTCCGTAACGAAAAGGAAGTCAGACACCACGTCTGTTACGATCCGGTTGATTTCTTCCGGCATGGTTTTATCGAAGCTTCTCAGCCCGGCTTCCACGTGGGCGATGGGGATGCCCATCTTGGAGGCCACCAGGGCGGCGGCCAGGGTGGAGTTCACATCTCCGGGCACGATCACCAGGTCGGGCTTCTCCTGAGCCAGCACCTTTTCCAGCTCAAGCATGATACGGGCAGTCTGCCCGGCATGACTCCCGCCACCAACACCCAGGTTGAAATCAGGCCTGGGCATCATCAGCTCCTCAAAAAAGATCTCCGACATGCGCTGGTCGAAATGCTGCCCGGTATGGCACAGCAGGTGCTTTACCTCTTTACGGTATTTTTTGAATGCCTTTGCCACGGGCGCGATCTTGATGAAGTTGGGTCTGGCGCCCACTACGGATAGGATCTTTTTCATACTTAATGAATTGTCAAAATGTCAAAATGTCGAAAAGTCTAAATGTCATGAGGTTTCTTCTTTAATGGGCTCCACCATGGCCAGCGGGATCTTGAGGCTGACACACTTACCCAGCGTATCCAACCGCAACACCAGTTTTTTGTTTTTTCCGCTGGTGATAACTTCTCCGGTAAAACCTTTCATCGGGCCTTGTACCACCTTGACCAGACTTCCCGGGGGCGGGCATTTGGCCATGCACTCCATGTCGACGCCTTCACTGTTTAACCTTTTCAGGGCATTGATCTGCGATTCGGGTATAGCTGCAGGCATCCCTTCAAAGGTAATAAAACGAACAACACCGGGTGTGTTGAGGACGTCAAAATACTGCAGAGGCTTTCCCGGGTGTGTTTTGACAAAAAGGTAGGACGGCAGCAGGGGCATGTAGACCTGCTTTTTGCGGTCGCTCCAGATGCGCCAGCGTTTTACCAGGGGCAGGTAAGCCTCCACACCGGCATCCTGCAGCCAGGCATGTGTCCGTTTTTCGTAACGTGAGCGTGTATAAATAGCGTACCAGCGTAATGCCGAGGACATCATGGTATGGGTTATTCTATGTTATCTACTAGTATTAGTCTATTTCTTATTGTATACAAAGATAATGGATTTCATGGAGGTGATTCAGGTTTTCAGGCCTGGGGTTTGAGGCTTGGAGTTGTAAGGAACCTATGTGTGGGCCGGACTCCGTAATTCTGGATAATTCTGGATAATTCTGCAAAATTCTGGATAATTCTGCGGCGTAATCACGCAGAACGCAAAACCTAAATTCAGAAAAACAACAACTTTATTCCCGATCCCACGATCACAATGGCCAGCACATACCTTACAAACACCGGTCCCCATGCCACAGACCACTGGCTGGCGAACCAGGCGCCTATGGCGTTGCCGGCTGCCAGCACCAGTCCTACACCCCAGTCAACATGGCCGAGATAAATGAACACGCCCAGGGCAAATGGCGTAAATATCAGGTTGATGAACACCTTCAGGGCGTTGGCTTTTACCAGGTCGTAACCGGCATTCAAAACCAGTGCCGACAAGAGGAAGATGCCCACGCCGGCCTGGATGTATCCTCCGTACATCCCGACAAAGAAAAAGATCACGAAGCGCAGCAGCTTGTTTTGTGGCACATGGGTCATATCCTTGCCCTCGAGCCATTGCCTGGGCTTAAGCCAGAGAGGGATCAACATCACCAGCAGGACGACCGCCACCGAGATCTCCACGGCGCGCTCGCTCAGCCCTGTGACCACAAATGCCCCGGCAATGCTCCCCAGGATGGCAGGGATGGCCACGCCGATGCCCATGCGAACGTCAAGTATGCCTTTCCTGTGGTAGTTGGTGGTGCTCACCAGGTTTTGAAAAAAGATTCCGATGCGGTTGGTGCCGTTGGCCACGTGCGGCGGCAGTCCGATAAACATCAGGATGGGCAGGCTGATCAGCGAGCCGCTCCCCGAAAGGGTGTTGATGAAGCCCGTCAGGATTCCTACGACCACAACAAGAAGGATATGCTCCCACGACATAGACGTTGTTTTATCGCAAAGATAAAATTAATGTGCTAATTTATAATGTGCTAATTAGCTAATGTGCCAATTTGCCAATGTGCTAATTAGCTAATGTGCCAATTTGCCAATGTGCTAATTAGCTAATGTGCTAATGTGCTAATTAATTGATAATCATTTGTTTAAGGAAGAGTATGGTTGTTCTTTGAGGGAGTGCGTTCTTTGTTTGGAGAAAACATGATGGAACGCGGATGACGCGTGCTTTTATATAACAAATATCTAAACGGTTGTTATTTGCCGTAGGCTTCATTGCCGGTGGCTTCAGCCACCGGCAAAAGAATGCCCACTGGCACCGGGGGGCTTTAGCCCCATCGGCAATTGGGCAAAGCCCCCGGAGAAAAAAGAGCTTCATAATCCGGCAGCTTCAGCTGCCGGTAATGTGGCGCGGGTGCTTCGCAACACGGATTATCGCGGTGGGTTGTTCCGGGATTTTTGTATTTTTACCCTTTATATTTGTTATCTGGTAATGACCAGAAAAGACTGTTCCATTTTATACCATCCAAATATACTATTCACCAACAAAAAACTTTGTGATAATGAAAAAACCATTTTTAGTATTTGTCTTAATGCTCTCAGCATGTTTTCTGGGTCAGCCTGTTGCTTTCGCAGATGAGGTTCAGGATAATGACCACGATGAGCTCTGGTCGCCTGAATACATGATCGAAAACTTTAAGCGTGTGGGAGGAACAGCCATTTCGCCCGACGGCACCTGGATTGCCTTTACCATATCGGAGCCGCGCACCGAAGGGGAGCAGAGCGACTACCTTACGCACATTCACCTGGTTAGTGCCGACGGCGCACAGCAGTTCCAGCTTACCCGGGGCGACGTCTCTGCTTCGAATCCGCAATGGTCTCCTGATGGTAATTATTTGTCCTTTACCTCTACGCGAGGTGGCGATGGCAACCAGGTATGGATGATCAACCCTTCCGGGGGAGAGGCCTGGCAGGTGACGGCAGCAGAAGGCAGCGTGGGCCGCTATCAGTGGTCTGACAGTGGAGATCACATTGCCTTTACCATGGTGGATCCCGTGAGTGAGGAGCAGCAACAGCGCCAGCGCGAGCGCCGCGATGTGAATGTAGTGGATCAGGACCTCCGGTACGCCCATCTCTATGTTTTTGATGTGGACCTTGCTTCTGACGATAAGGTAGAAATACAGCGCCTTACCGAAGGCGAGTTCCACGTGGGAAACTTCGACTGGTCGCCGGATGATGCCACCATCGCCTTTGACCATCAGCCACGCCCTGGCCTCGAATATTGGCCGGAGACCAGCATCTCCACCGTGCCAGCAGATAGCGGGGCAGTGGAACTGCTCGTTGACCTCGGCGGCAGTGATACAAACCCATTGTACAGCCCCGACGGCCAGTACCTGGCCTTTACCACCGACCGCGCGGATACCAACTGGCCGGGATATGAGGTCATCATGGTGAAAAATCTTGTCAGTGGTACTATGACGCGTCTGGGCGTGACACATGACGATGAGCCCAGGATGGTTCAGTGGTCGCCAGAGGGGGATGAGATCTTTTACTGGGAGCTGCACAACACGTCGGTCGACCTGTTTGCCATGCCCGTGACCGGTGAAGATGCCGTATATCGTCAGATCACCCAAGGCCCCGGCCAGTTTCGCGGCTATTCGCTCTCCGAAGACGCCACGGTGATGGCTGCCAATCATCAGGACTTCCATAAAGCCCCTGATGTGATCATCTCGCAGGTGAATAACTTTGACCCGGTGCGCCTCACCGATGTGAATGCCGGATATGAGCAGACAGAGCTCGCTGAAGCCCGCATCATGACCTGGGAAGCCCCCGACGGGATGACCATCGAAGGGCCGCTGATCTATCCTCTTGACTACGAGGAAGGCAAGCAGTACCCCGTGATCCTGCACGTGCATGGCGGGCCTACTGGCGTATTCGGTGAATCGTATGTGGCGTCTGCCCACGTGTATCCCCTGCAGAAGTTCGCTGCCGAGGGCTATTTTATTCTCCGGCCTAACTTCAGAGGCTCCGGTGGGTATGGCAAAGACTTCCGTTTTGACATCCGGAACGAATGGGGTTATGCAGACCTCGATGACATGCTGGCAGGTCTCGATATCCTCATTGAAGAAGGCAAGGCAGACCCGGATCGCCAGGCTATCATGGGCTGGTCTTACGGAGGCTATATGTCGTCAATGGCCATCACCCGTACCGACCGCTTCAATGCGTCGATGATGGGCGCCGGCGTGACCAACCTCATCAGCATGACCGGCACCTCCGACATCCCCAGCTTCCTGCCGGATTACTTCGAAAGTGAATACTGGGAAAACTACGAACGCCACATGCGCCATTCTGCCATCTTTAATGTGGAAAATGTAACCACCCCAACGTTGATTTTACACCCCGAAGAGGATGTTCGTGTGCCCCCGACACAGGGCCAGGAGTTTTATGTGGCGCTGAAGCGCCTGGGCGTGGAAACGAAGATGGTGACCTACCCGAGACAGCCACATGGCATCCGCGAGCCTAAGTTTACCATAGACGCCGCGGAAAGGCAGATTGAGTGGCTCAGGGAGCACCTGTAAGCAGCGGGAGGGAAGGTTAATGTGCTAATTTGTTAATGTGCTAATGTGCTAATTAATTGATAATTAGTGGTTTAAGCAAGAATAAGGTTGTTCTTTGAAGGAGGACGCTCTTTTTTGGGAGAAAAGATGATGGAACGCGGATGAGGCGGATGCTTCGCAGCGCGGATTTACGCGGTGGCTTTTGCGGCGAACAGGGAGGCTGTTTTGCACATGTTTAGCTTTTGTGCTGGTTTTTATATGTTCATGTATATTTGTTAAGCGGCAGGATTCACAAATTATAATCCAATAGTGGAAAGCACTACAGCGTAAATCCGTGCTGGCCGAAGGCCATCCGCGTCATCCGCGTTCCATCCACGCTGACAAACTAAAACCCTGATGCCGTCAAAGAACAACTTTATTCTTGTTTAAACCACTAATTATCAATTAATTAGCACATTAGCACATTAGCACATTAACACATTAACAAATTAACAAGTTGGCACATTAAAAATAAAGCCCGGCCTTTTCAGACCGGGCTTCATCCACTAACCAAAACAACTGAAATGAAATTGGGGTAAGAATTAACGAAACCTATTCATTTCACCATAAAAAATTACAAAAAGCGTGCCAAAAACTAAAAATACCAACGGTATGCCAGGTGAAAATTCCTTCCCGGCATGAGGATGTTTCTGTCTTCAATACGGGAGAGGTGGTCTCTGTAAGATTCGTTGGTAATGTTATCAGCACGGAAGATAAACACGTGGCGGCCAAGCATGTCGACGCGGTACCCTGCTTCTGCACTGAGCAGCATGTAGCCGTCGGTAACCTCTTCTGCAGGTGCTATGCGGTCTTGTTTGGCCACGTTTTTGACGTTTCCGCCTACCCAGAAGTTGCCAAAGTCATATTCTGCGCCGCCCATCAGGCGGTAGGGCGGCATGAAGGGCAGGTTTTCGCTGCCGTTGCCGGTACGCTTACCGTTCACATAGTCGGCGCCCAGGTTCAGGCTAAGGCTTTCCGTAGCCTGGAAATCGACGCTTAGCTCCCCTCCAAACAGGCGTGCCTCATCG